>CAYRLP010000320.1:495-4333 GCA_964424935.1 uncultured Bacteroides sp. | reverse complement strand
GTCCCAACCTGCATAGTAAGCTTTATAAGAGGCTGGCGGTATCTCCGAAAGCTCAACTAGACTGAAATCAAGACTATCTCCACAAACCCTCAACTCAGCACTCGCAATAGACATGTCCAGTGGCCCGTCTTCTCCAAAACAGGCGGCACTCTCATAGTTAAACTGAAATACGGAAACATTGGCCTCATCATGGTCACTATCGTTCAGGCAATGTTCCGCGGTGATCACATAGGGAGTTCCATCGTAAGAGGTGTTGTTGACAAGGACCCCTGTACAGTAATATGTAGTGGTATTGATGCGGATCACGGAAGGCTGGACACTCCTCCAGTCATCCCCTTCCACACAGTTTACATCGATTTCGCATGCCCCTGAACAGCCAAACTCCCCTGGCGGACAATATGCGTCTGTAGATTTAAATCCCGTATCCAGGAAGGCATGCGACAGTGACTGGAGATTCAGCTCCCCGTAAGAAACCATACCGGCGGGCACCTGCAATTCGATGATCAGTTCCTCCCCCGGGATATGTCCCACCGGAAAGAGGCCGGAGGGCTTGTTATTCTCCCATGTGAATGCCCCCTTTACGCGTTTCTGTTCAGGATCATAGACGAACAGTTTCACACCCGGGAGCAGTTCATACCGGCCGAAGACCAGCCCCAGCGAATGGGCCCCGGGTGACACCACATGGATGCGCCATATCCTGAGGTCTCCCTCCTGGCTCCAGCTTCCATGGCTCTCGGGGGATAGGCTGACCGGACGCTCCAGGGCAAAACGAAGGGGCTTGCTGTGACTCTTCCTGTTCAGTTCCAGTTCAGCCTCAATTTCAAAGGGATCCACAGGAGGCAGCACATACATCACTTCGGCAGCTTTCAGCTGCCTGTTCAGTCCCAGCGGTTTTCCGGGATGCTGTATCTGGCCGTTCAGTATCCCGTTGGCAGATCCCAGCAGGATCACAGAGAGCCACCATATCCTGACGGTACCGGTTTTCATCTTACGGATATCATTAGTTTAAAACTTTCAAGGTAATCCACGCTTTGAACGCGGACTATATAAAGACCCGGCGGCATGGCAGCTGCCGGTATTTCTGTGCTTCCGTCCCCACCAAAAATCCCCCGTTCCAGCACCACTCCCGAAAGGTTCATTAGCATGTAGGAAGCGGTACCGTGTATCGGTTCCAGTGACTCTATACGGAAGAAGCCCGTCGCCGGATTCGGGTAGATGCGAAAATGTCTCTCCGTTTTTTTCTCCGGGTAGGAAGTGAAGCTTGGAAGGTAACCCCCGATCGCCACACTGTCTGCCTGGACAGGATCCAGCCAGGGTTTCAGTGCATTTCCCTTGGACTCTTCATAGTCCCAGGCTTTGCTGAACTGTGCGAAATAGTCATCATAACTTGGCGCTGGATCGTATATGACCCGGCCCGTTTCATAGTCATACCCGATGGAATCACCGCATTCAGCCGCACCTGCAGTGAGGGTGCCGATGACCCTGCCCGCCTGATTAAAGAGGGGCGCACCCGAGGATCCACCCTCGGTGGACCCCATATCCCACTGTTTGATCCACCAGAACGAGTTGTAGTAGTATTCCGCCAGACCCGGATAGGGTGCATCATCCTGGCTGGCAGGCATGGAAGGAGGCTCCAGATCAATGGATATTTTTTTTACATCCCCGTAAGGATGGTGGATGGTGGCGGTTCCGGTAGTCTGAAATTCGCTTCGGTCCCATCCTGCGTAATATGCTCCGAAGGAGGCCGGCGGAGCTATCGAGAGTCTAACCAGGCTGAAATCAACATTTTGACCGACCGTGATCAGGTCCCCTGCCGAAATGGACATGTCCAGCGGGCCATCCTCCCCAAAGCAGCTGGGACTCTCATAATTAAACTGGAAAACCGAAGCTTCGGTGTATTCCTGGCTGTCCAGGCAGTGCTGTGCAGTGAGCACGTAAGGGGTACCATCATAAGCCGTATTGTTTACAAGCACCCCGGAACAATAGTAACTGGCAAAATAGATCCGTACAACCGAAGATTTCACATTCCACCATGGTTCCCCCTCCGGGCAGTTGATATCGATGTGGCAGGGTTCCGAACAACCGAACTCCCCCTTCGGGCAATCCTCGAGGGAGGATTTATACCCTGTATCCAGGAAGGCATGCGAAATTGAGCGAAGCTCCAGTTCCCCGTAGGTCGTCATACCGGCCGGCACCTGCATCTCTATGACCAGTTCTTCTCCCGGAATATGACCCACCGGAAATACACCGGAAGGCTTGTTATTCTCTGAGGTGAACGCTCCCTTCACCCGGGTCTGGTCAGGATCATAAACGAACAGTTTAACTCCCGGAAGCAATACATACCGTCCGAAGATGAGTCCCAGTGAACGGGCCCCGGGGGAGATCAGCTGGATCCGCCATACCTTCAGATCACCTGCCTGGCTCCAGCTGCCGTGACTTTCAGGGGACAGGTCTACCGGACGCTCCAGTGCAAAATGGATGGGCTTGTTCTGATTCATCCTGTTCAGTTCCATTTCCGCTTCAATTTCCAGGGGATCCGGCGGAGGGAGCACATACATCGCATCCGTTGCCTTCATCTGCCTGTTTATCCCCAGCGGCTTCCCGGGAAATTGCAGCTGTCCGGACAACCTGAAGTTCCCCGCCAGTAACAGAAACAGCCCCAGGCTCCTTAGGAGTACGGATCGTTGATTCGACATGCTTAAAAGTAGAGAATAAAAGCTAAAGGAGAAATATTTTTTACTTTTGTTCCAAATAGATTCAGATGACCCCGGAGCAGGCCCGTACTCGGATTGAAGAGTTGAGAAGCGCACTAGAAAAACATAATTACAACTACTACGTAAAATCGGAACCAACCATCTCCGATTTTGAATACGACCTGTTAATTAAGGAGTTACAGAAACTTGAATCTGCTTTCCCCGAGTTTGATGACGAAAATTCCCCCTCCCGCCGGGTGGGCAGCGATCTGAACAGGGATTTTGAATCCTTCGAACACCGCTACCCCATGCTTTCCCTGGGGAATACCTATAATAAAGAGGAACTTGAAGAATTTGACCTGCGGGTGAAAAAAGCAGTAGGTAAAGATTTCAGTTATTACTGTGAACTGAAATACGACGGGGTGGCCATTGCACTAACTTACGAGAACGGGGAGCTGCAAAGGGCCCTGACCAGGGGGGATGGAGTAAGGGGTGATGATGTGACCCATAATATCCGCACCATCCGGAGTATACCCCTCCGGCTGCATGGGGAACACTACCCCCCGTTATTTGAGATCAGAGGAGAAGTGATTCTGCCCGCCGAAGGATTCAGGAAAATGAATACGGAACGGGAGAAGGCCGGTGAGCCCCCGTTTGCCAATCCCAGGAATGCCGCTTCCGGAACGTTGAAAATGCAGAATTCCTCACTGGTGGCAAAAAGGCCCCTTGACTGCCTTTTCTACTACCTTCCGGGAGAGCAGCAGCTTTTTCAAACCCAGCATAAAAGTCTTGAGGCGGCTCGCGCATGGGGATTTAAGGTGCCGGAATACAACCGTCTGGCACCTTCATTAAAGGAAGTATTTGAGTTCATTGACCAATGGGATCAGGCTCGAGAGGACCTGCCCTGGGACATTGACGGAGTGGTTGTGAAGGTCGACTCCATACCCCTGCAGCAACAGCTTGGTATGACGGCGAAGACCCCCCGCTGGGCCATCTCCTATAAATTCAGGGCGGAACAGGCACATACCCGGCTTCTTTCCGTTGATTTTCAGGTGGGACGTACCGGGGCCGTGACACCGGTGGCAAATCTGGAGCCGGTACCCCTGGCCGGAGAAGAGCTTGTGAGTGCGGAGAACCGGCATGTC
>CAYRLP010000320.1:0-485 GCA_964424935.1 uncultured Bacteroides sp. | reverse complement strand
ACCGTAAAACGGGCCTCCCTGCACAATGCGGACCAGATTGCGCTTCTGGATATCAGGCCCGGCGATTATGTCTATGTGGAAAAGGGCGGCGAGATCATTCCGAAAATTGTGGGGGTCGATACGGCGAAACGGGACGGCCACAGCGAACCATTCCAATTCATTACAACGTGCCCGGAATGTGGAACCCCCCTCGTCCGCTCCGGGGACGAAGCGGCTCACTACTGCCCCAACCGGAAAGGGTGCCCTCCTCAGATCAAAGGCCGCATCGAACATTTCATCAGCAGGAAAGCCATGGATATCAACGCGGCAGAAGCCACCATCGACCTGCTTTACCGCAGTGGACTGGTGAACGATGCCTCCGACCTGTATGCACTCAGTTTCCAGCAGATCGTCGGCCTGGAACGTTTTGGGGAAAAATCGGCCACCAACCTGCTGAGGAGCATCGAAGCTTCCAAAGAGGTTCCGTTTCCCCGTGTCCTCTATGC
>CAYRLP010000319.1:0-4339 GCA_964424935.1 uncultured Bacteroides sp. | reverse complement strand
GTATCAGGGTCTCCTTCCAGATATAACTGAAACCGGTCCCCTTCAGCATGATGTTCTTCACGATGACAATAAACCATCTGGCCGGCATCAGGGCCGAGAGTCCCTGCAGGATTCCCGGCATGTTATCAATGGGAAAAATAAAGCCCGAAAGCAGGATGGTGGGAAGCATGAGCCCCAGCATACTCATGAACATGGCCATTTGCTGTGTCCGAGCATTGGTCGAGATCAGCACCCCCAGGGAAAGGGCCAGGGTAATATAGAGCATGCATTCCCCCATCAGCAGCCACAGACTGCCCCGGACCGGTACGTCAAATACCAGGTATCCCAGCAGGATGATGGTCATGGCATTTACAAATGAGAGAAGGACATAGGGGGTCACCTTTCCCAGGATGATCTCCCTGGGCTTCAGAGGGGATGCCAGCAGGAGTTCCATGGTCCCGAACTCCTTCTCCCGGGTGATGGTCACCGAGGTCATCAGGGCGGAAATCAGCATCAGGATCAGCGCCATCAGACCGGGGACAAACATATATACCCCTTTCAGTTCTTCGTTATAGAACATCCTGGAATTCACCCGGACCGACCAGGGCACCTGCACATCCGGATTCAGGGATTGAAAGTAGTTCAGCAATACCCCCTGCAAATAGGTCAGGGATAGCTGGGCCGAATTGGCATCGGAAGCATCGGTGACCAGTTTTACGGCCGCCCGGTTCTCCCGTTGCATCTTTTTCTCGAATTCTTCCTCAAACAGGACCACCACCTTGGCTTTACCGCTGCGGAACAACGCGCCAATCTCCTCTTCGTTCTGAAGGTTACCTGCCGGAACAAAATATCCTGAAGAGAAAATCTTCTCGGCTGCCCGGATGGTGGTGGGGTCCATGGAGCGGTCCAGGATGCCCACTTCCACATCCCGGATCTCCGTGGTCACCACAAATCCAAAGAGAATGATCATGACCATAGGGAGTCCGAAGAGGATCACCAGGGTTCGCACGTCCCGGAAGATGTGCTGGAATTCTTTCTGTACAAATCCAAAAAAACGATTCACTTTCTGGCCAGTTTTAAAAACACCTCGTTCATATTCGTTGATTCAAACTGTTTTTTCAGTGCTGCCGGAGTGTCCAGGGCATCGATACGGCCGTCCACCATGATCGATACCCGGTCGCAATATTCTGCTTCATCCATGTAATGGGTGGTGACAAATACCGTGATCCCCTCTTCCGTGGCGTCATGGATCATCTCCCAGAACTGCCGCCTGGTAATGGGATCCACCCCTCCGGTGGGTTCGTCCAGAAAGACAACGGCCGGTTGATGAAAGATGGCCACCGAAAATGCCAGTTTCTGCTTCCAGCCCAGGGGAATCTCCCGGATCAGGCGGTTTTTGATGGCAGTCATCCCAAGCCGTTCAAGCAGATGTTCCTCCCTGGCAGCAATCTGTTTGCGGTCCAGTCCGTAGATTCCGGCATACAGGTGGATGTTCTCCGAAACGGTAAGATCTTCGTAGAGCGAGAATTTCTGGGACATATAGCCGATCTTCTTCTTCAGCTTTTCCCGTTCCCGGTATACATCATGCCCGGCTACCCGGATCTCTCCGGAGGTGGGATAGGATAATCCGCATAAAATCCGTATGGCTGTGGTCTTTCCAGCTCCGTTGGCCCCGAGAAAGCCAAATATCTCCCCCCTGCAGACGTGAAATGTAAGCCGGTCGTTGGCCGTAAAGGAGCCGAATTTCTTTACCAGGTCCCTTACCTCGATGATATGTTCCTGGCAATTCATCAGCCTGCCCCCCTCCCGTTGATAATGCTGTTGCTTTCCCGGGCCATCCATCCCATGAACCGATCCTCAATGGAAGGGACGATGGGATTCCAGGTGAGCGTGGGGTCCTCCCAGGTCTGCAGGATGGATCCGGTCCGCTCCGCATCAGCTTCCGATCGCAGGGTTACATGGATCTGGTCACCGAACAGCCAGGCATGACTGCACCCCTCTGTCTGTCGGATCCTTTCCAGGTAGGGATACACCCCCTTGCTGCTTCCCAGCGCATACAGCAGGGACGCTCCCTCATCTGCTGGATGTGCAGGATCGGTGATTCCCAGCAGTCTCCCTTTCTGAAACAGGGCCACACGGTCGCACTTTTCCGCCTCATCCATGTAAGGAGTGGAAACAACGACGGTGATCCCCTGCTTCTGAATATTCTTCAGCATCTCCCAGAATTCCACCCGGCTCACTGCATCTACCCCGGTCGTGGGCTCGTCCAGCAGCAGGATGCTGGGACGGTGGATCAGGGCACAGGAAAGTGCCAGTTTCTGTTTCATGCCCCCGGACAGTTTCCGTGCCAGCCTTTTCTTAAAGGGGGCGATCTGTCCGTACACCTCCCGGACCAGCTCATAGTTTTCAGATACCGTTGTACCGAATACCCTGGCATAGAAGGCCAGGTTCTCCTCCACCGACAGATCCATGTAAAGGGAGAACCGACCGGGCATGTAACCGATGATCTTTCTTACCTCCCGGTAATCCTTCACCACATCGTGTCCCTGCATGATACAGGTCCCTGCATCCGGAACCAGCAGGGAAGCCATGATGCGGAAAAGGGTGGATTTCCCGGCCCCGTCCGGCCCGATCAGTCCGAACAGTTCCCCGTCCTGCACCTCAAAACTGACCTCTTCAAGGGCCCTGACCTCCTGGAAGGACTTATGGATATGATCAACAATCAGCGGCATGCCCGGGACTTTCTTAGAAAACGACTTCTCCCGGCATCCCGATCTTCAGGCTGCCATCGTTGGGAACCAACACTTTGACTGCATAAACCAGGCTGACACGCTCTTCCCTGGTCTGGATGATCTTGGGTGTGAACTCGGCACTTGGCGAGATCCAGCTTACCCTGCCCGGAACTTCCTCCAGGGTACCGTCCCGGTCATAGCGTACGGTAAGCTCCTGTCCAAGGGTGACCGATGCGAGCTGGCTGCCCGACACATAGGCCCGTAATATCAACTGATCCATCCTGGCCATCTTAAAGAGAGGCTGGCCCGGCGCTGCCACTTCACCCTGCTCCCTGTATTTTGTGAGCAGGATCCCGTCCATGGGATTTCTTACCTGGCAACGGTCCAGCTGGTCCTCCACCTGGCTGATCTGAACCTCCAGGGTTTCCCTTTCTGCATAGACCGCATCCTTCTGTGAAGCCGTGGCAGCCATCTGGGCTTCCAAGAGGGAAACCTGACCGTTGATGTCGTCCAGTTGTTTGGTGGTGGCCGCTCCCCCCTCCACCAGTTTAAGCAGCCGCTTCTGTTCACGGACCAGATTGTCCAGCTGCACCCTGCTGGCTTCAAGCTGGGCGTCCAGGGTCAGGATTCGCGAACCCAGGGAAGCAAAGCCGGACTCCAGGCCCTTTTTTTTCAGGTATAGTTGTATGGTATCCAGGGTCACGGACACCTGGTCCCGGTAAAGCATCTCCCCCTCTTCAGGAAGAAAGGTGAGGATCTTTCCGCTGGATTCTGCGGAAACCATGATCTCGTTTGCCTCAAAATTACCGTAGGCATCCGCCCTGTCTTCCTTCTGGTTGCAGGCCAGCAGAAAGAGGAAAAGGATGGACAGAAAAGTAAGGTTATGGTTCATGAGTTCTGATTTTATAGGTTGCCCTGAAGGGTCAGATAGTTGGCCATGGACTGCGTCAGCAGTACCTGATGGGTGGCCAGTGTGATCCTTGCCAGGTTTTCTTTATTTAATTCGGTAACATAGTCTGTGGCGGTCATGGTCCCGTTCTCCAGTTTTACGGCAGCCTGTCCGGAAATCTTCTTTTGAAGCTCCAGCACCTGCCGGTCCATTTCAACGGTCTGCCGGTACTGTTCCACTTTTGCCTCCTCCTCAGCCAGCCGGGACTCCAGTTGCCGGTCAAAGGAGGTCCGCTGCGTCTGGAGCATCTCCTGCTGGTATTCGATCAGCTGTCTTTCCCTTGAACTCTGGCTCCAGTCCCATATTTTCCATTTCAGGCCGGCTCCGACCATGTAGTAATAGTCCCACTCCTCACTCAGCATGTTGTAACCGGGACGGCCGTAGCCGGTCTGCCCGAATGCATAGAGCACCGGCATGCGCTTTTTGCGGACCAGGTCCTTCCCGGCCTCCATGGTAGCTTGTTTCAGGTCGAAGAGCCGGTGTTCAGGCCGGTCGGTACCTGTATTCCCGGTCAGTTCCAGCCGGGGATGCTGCAGGACGGCACTTTCATTAAACGCATCGCCGCACAGGATCTTCAGTGCATTCATGGCTGATTTTCTCCTGGAATCCAGCTCGATGACAGATTGTGTGACCTTCAGCCGTTCCACTTCCAGTACCGCCAGTTCGGTCTCCAGAAGGG
>CAYRLP010000318.1:0-4371 GCA_964424935.1 uncultured Bacteroides sp. | reverse complement strand
GAATTGGTCCGATTGCAGTATTCGGAACCGAAGCCCAGAAGCTTAGGTTTCTACCCGGGCTGACCAGTGGAAAGAAGTTATGGGCCTTTGGTTTGACGGAACCCAACGCAGGATCCGATTCCAACAACACGGAAACCACCGCCACCCTCCAGGGAGGAAAATGGATGATTAACGGGAAGAAAATATACATCACCAATGCGGCTTCTGTCCTGTCGGGGGGCATAACCGTTCAGGCCGTAACGGGGAAACGCAGCGGAGGCAGGAAAGAGTTGTCGGTGATCCTGGTCGACAGGGATACTCCGGGATATGAAGCAGAGCCCCTGCATTCCAAAATGATGTGGAGGGCGGTCGATACCGGTATGGTGGAACTCAGGAAGGTGCAGGTACCCGAGGAGAACCTGCTGGGAGAACGCGGGATGGGGGCACAGATCATGCTTTCGACACTGGATGGCGGAAGGCTTTCCATTGCTGCCATGGGACTGGGGCTGGCCCAGGGAGCCTTTGAAATGGCTATGGAGTATGCTGGAAAAAGGGTGCAGTTCGGAAAACCCATCGGAAATTTCCAGGCCAATGCCTTTAAGCTGGCCGACATGGCCACCAAGATAGAAATGGCCCGTTCCTTTTTATACAGGGCCTGCTGGCTCAAGGACCACGGGCACCCCTTTGGAAAGGAAGCGGCCATGGCCAAGCTGAATACATCGGAAATAGCAAGGGAAGTGGTTAATGAGGCCCTGCAGATATATGGCGCTCACGGACTGATGAAAGAGAATCCCATTGAGCGGTTCTACCGGGACCAGCGGATTCTTGAGATTGGTGAAGGCACTTCCGAGATACTGCGCGTTGTCATTTCCCGTCATCTTGGTATCAAATAAGAAATTAACGGAATGGAAAAACTCGAATACAGGAAATTAGACCATATCGAACTGGCCTTTGACTCCCAGACCGGTGTTTCACAGCTTGATCCAAGATTTCATTATGAGCCCTTGCTACGGGCGCATCCCAAGAAGGGACTGGAACCCGTCCACATTCTAGGAAAGGAGCTGAAGGTCCCCATATGGGTAAGCAGCATGACCGGGGGTACTGAGAAGGCCGGGACCATCAACCGCAACCTGGCCCGTGCCTGCAATGAATTCGGAATGGGAATGGGGCTGGGCTCCTGCCGCATCATTCTTGACGATGAAACCTATTTTGAGGATTTCAACATGCGAAAGATCATCGGGGATCATCTTCCGCTCTGGGCCAACCTGGGGATTGCACAGGTGGAAGAACTTGTGGAGCGGAAGAAGGTTGACCGGATCACTAAACTCATTGAGAAGCTGCAGGCTGATGGATTGATCATTCATGTGAATCCCATGCAGGAGTGGTTTCAGCCCGAGGGTGACATTCTTTTTTCGCAGCCTCTAGAGACCATCAAACGTTTGCTTGATCAGTTCAAATACCCGGTGATCGTGAAGGAAGTCGGACAGGGAATGGGACCGCAAAGCCTGCGCGAACTGCTGCGCCTGCCCCTTCAGGCTATCGAACTGGCAGCCTTCGGAGGTACCAATTTTGCAAAGCTTGAGCTGCTGCGGAACAGCAAGGTCATGCGTGACCTGTTCGAACCCCTTTCCGCCATTGGGGAGAGTGCCGTCCAGATGGTAGGTTACATTAACGACATCGTGACAGAAGAAGATACGCTTTGCAAGGAACTGATCCTGTCGGGAGGGGTTAAAAACTTCCTGGACGGGTACTACCTCATCAAGAAATCAACTTTGCCTTCAATCTATGGTATGGCCTCCACTTTCATGAGATATGCCCGGGAGGACTACGGACAGCTCCGGTACTTTGTGGACAGCCAGGTCCAGGGACTGGAGATTGCGGACGCTTATCTTACCATTAAGGATTAGGGAAAGGGAGATGCAGCTGGTTAACGGATTTTCAAAACTGTCGCGGGCCGATAAGCTGGACTGGCTGAAAAAAGAGGCCGGACTTTCTGACAGGACCATGGACCTGCTGAATGACCATCTTCACGTGGATCCGGATACCCAGGAATTCTACGGGGATCTGAGCGAAAATACGGTCTCCAATTTCTATCTGCCCCTGGGCCTTTCCCCCAATTTCCTGATCAACGGAAAGCTCCGGACCCTCCCCATGGTGACCGAAGAGAGTTCCGTAGTGGCAGCCGCTTCCAGTGCGGCCAAATTCTGGGCCGCTCACGGCGGATTCCACTGCCATGTGGAAGACACGCTCAGGGTGGGACAGGTGCATTTCACCTGGTCGGGTAAACCGGAAAGGCTGTACAGTGTCTTTGAAACCAACAGGTTCCAGCTGCTGAAGTCGGTCAGTCCGCTTACCCATCGCATGGTGCAGCGCGGCGGCGGGATCCGTTCCATGGAGATCCGTCCGGCGGAACCGGAACTTCCGCATACCTATCAGTTGTTTGTCCGCTTTCATACCGGCGATGCCATGGGAGCGAATTTCATCAATTCGGTGCTGGAGGGCATGGCAGACCAGCTAGATCACATGATGACCCGTTCCGGATCGAAAGGGAAACTGGACGTGCTCATGGCCATTCTTTCCAACTACACCCCTGAAAGCCTGGTACACTGTTATGTGGAGGATGAGATCACAGCTTTTGAAAAGATGGGGGGAGCGCTTACCCCCGTTCAATTCGTAAAGAAATTCAAAAAGGCGGTGGATATCGCCAATAATGATCCCTACCGGGCCGTGACCCACAACAAAGGCATATTCAATGGCATGGATGCCGTGACGGTGGCCACGGGCAATGATTTCCGGGCTGTGGAAGCATGCGGGCATGCCTATGCGTCCAGGAAGGGTATATACCGGAGCCTTTCCCGGGTTGAACTGTCGGAGGACCGGTTCCGGTTCACACTGGAAGTCCCCCTTGCCGTGGGAACGGCAGGTGGATTAACGGGAAGTCATCCTATGGCAGCGGCAGCCCTGGAGATCCTGGGGAATCCTTCCGCCGGTGAGCTGATGCAGATCATTGCCGCGGCCGGACTGGCCACCAACTTCAGTGCAGTACGTGCCCTGATCACCACGGGGATTCAGCAGGGACATATGAAAATGCACCTGGGAAACATTCTCCGGCAGCTTAAGGCTTCTTCCGGCGAGAAAGAACAGGTCCGGGCACATTTTTCCCATCGTACCGTCTCCTATGCTGAAGTGGCTTCCTATCTGGATGCATTACGCAAACAAAATCCGCAGGAATGAACATGCTGCAGGCCCGGGGAAAACTTCTGATCAGTGCGGAATACATGGTCCTGCACGGATCCCTGGCACTGGTGCTTCCGCTGAATAAAACACAGAGCTTGCAGAAAACCAGATCGGAAGATCGTACACGCTTTTCCTGGAAGGCATACCATGGGACGGATCTCTGGTTCCGGGCGGACATCCGGCCTTCCACACTGGAGATTGTTTCGACCAGTGACAGGGAGAAGGCGGAAAAGCTCCGGTTGCTGCTGAGGGCCTGCATAGAGATGGACCCTTTGTTTCAAAGGGAGCTTCATATGTGGGATGTGGAAACCAGGCTGGATTTTTCTCCCGAATGGGGATTCGGGAGCAGTTCCACCCTGACGGTGCTTATGGCGGAGTGGGCCGGCTTAAATCCACTGGATCTGCACTTCATGGTTTCCGAAGGTTCGGGCTATGATGTGGCGTGCGCCGTTGCCGACCGGTCGATACTTTACAGCCTGCGCGGGGATGTTCCCCGTTACGAACCCGTTTCGTTTCATCCGCCTTTTTCGGAGATGCTCCACTTTGTCTGGCTGGGCTCCAAACAGTCCACAGCGCAGCAAATCAGGGATATAGCAGGCCGCTTGAACCCTTCTGGGGAAGAGATACGTTATTTCAGCACACTGACCCGGGACATGCTCGGAGCCCGGGAACTGGATGAGTTCCGCACCCTGATGGAAGAGCATGAAACCAGGTTATCTGCACTGATCCGCCAGGAACGGGTGTCCGAATCCCGTTTTCCAGGCCTTCAGGGCAGCGTGAAGTCGCTTGGAGCCTGGGGCGGTGATTTTGTGATGATTGCCTCGGAACTAAAAACTGAAGCACTCTATAATTACCTGGACAGGCTGGGATACACCTGCAGATTCCGGTTCAAGGATCTGATTTATGAAGCCTGAAATGCCCGGTCATTCACGCAGCGGAACCATTGGATGGACCTGTCCCTCCAACATCGCCCTGATAAAATACTGGGGAAAAAAGCCCGGGCAGATCCCCATGAACCCTTCCCTTAGCATGACTTTAAAGGAGGCCCGGACCACTACGGAAATACGCTATGAATACGAGTCCGGGAGAAACCGGAGTTCGCTCCGTTTCCGGTTCGAAGAGAAGGAAGCTCCTGACTTTGAAAAGCATATCCGC
>CAYRLP010000317.1:0-4384 GCA_964424935.1 uncultured Bacteroides sp. | reverse complement strand
ACCCAGGGATCCGCCACTGCCGTTTTCATGGCTTCCAGCGAATGCACCGATACCCCGTGGGCGCGTATGATCCCTTTCGATTTCAAATTATCCAGGATATCCATCTGCCTTCTCCATGTATCGGTCCATGCTTCCTCCTCCATACAATGGATCTGGACCAGGTCGATGTAATCTGTATCCAGTTCCTTTCGGAACCGGTCCACCACGATATTGGCATCAGGACGCTCCGGTTCGGGGATCCCCCCCGGGCGTACCCAGATTTTGGAAGTGATGGTCAGTTGCTCGCGGTCCATTTTCTTCATCGCTTCGGCCACCATTCCATGCGTCCCGTATGTATCTGCACAGTCAAAATAACGGAATCCCCTGTTATATGCATGCACCAGCATAGCGATGCTCTTTTCAGTCTCCTGCCGGGTCATGAAGGAGCTCCGGTTACCCGCCCAGATCCCTGTCCCGAAACCCAGCAACGTAGTTTCGATTCCCGATTGTCCCAGCACGATCCGTTGCAGCGGATCGGAAGATTGGAACCGGGGGATAACCCCGTAGAGCGGATTGTGAAACATCAGGTGGGCCGTGCCCAGCGACAGGGCTGCCAGAAAGCGGCGGCGATTCAGATCGTAGTTACCCATAACAAGACATTTTGGGTGTAAGATAGTTTAAACTCCTTCTATATCAAGCAAAAGAATTGTTAAAACCCTGATTTTCCTCTCACTCTTCCGGGAACCAGATGTCCGACGGGGTGAGCCCGCACTCTTCTATCATCTCAATGCCATATTCCATCCGTCCCAGGTCATTGGCCCCCCCGTTGTTGGTCCCGAAAGTGAATTTCACCCCGGCTTCTTTGGCCTTTTTGATGATCTTGGCACTGGGGATCCGGTAGCGGTTGTTGATTTCCAGAGCCACCTCACTATCTGCAAGAGCCTTGACCACCCGGTCGACTCGTTCCTCGGTCCACAGGGCATCGTACTGGTCGGCGATCTCAGCCGGAAGAAAGGTTGGATTTACATGGATATCAACGGGTTCCGTAGTGACTATCTTGACGATATTATCCACCAGCTGCTCCATGAAATCCTGGGGATCCCCTACCTCGGTCTCCCGGGGTATCCAGAGCCGCATGCGCCTGCCGTTTTTATTGGTCCAGGTCATCCCGTCCGTAAACACATAATCGAAGCGTTCCCTGCTCTCTTCGCTGAACATCTCCAGCCACTCCCGGCCTTCTGCCTGCATGGCATGCCAGGCAAAGGGGGAGGTCTCAACGCTCTTCATGTAGGCATCCACCTCTGCATCGCTCTCTAACCCCATCATGAGTCCGCAATTCACGGCATACCCATAGGTAAAACCATACTGCCTGGCATGCGCCAGGGCCTGCTCCAGGGTCAGTCCCCCTTTCAGGTGGGTATGGTAATCGATCAGGGGAAAATTCCGACTGGAGAGGTCTACGATCTTCTTCTCAAATTCCAGGTCGTCCGGGGGTGTTCCCGGTGTAGGCAGGTCATCGGCCAGCGGTTTGACCTGGATGTTCTTATAGGCCACCACACTGCCCGGATCATGGCACTGCAGGGCAAAAGTTCCCGAAGAAAGGAGTCTTCCTGCAAAACTCTCAGGACGGTATACCTCGTCCGGTTCGGTATATTCAGCGGCCAGCTCCCCGTTGATGAAGGTCTGTATGGTCTTCCCCTGCACCTTGATGCGGTAATTGAACCACTCATTGTCGGGGGTTACCTGCTTCCATACATTGCGGATGGCATAGATGCTTCCGGTCAGTTTGTGTTCCCCGTTCCCGGATCCGGCATTGGTATTGAGCACCTGGCACTCGTATCCGTCATAGGGCCAGCCTTCCTCCTGGAATTTGGTATGGAAATAGATGCCGGAATTGGCTCCGGGCTGGGTTTTCACATCTGCGATGAATTCGAAATTCTTGAAATTATGATCCATGACATCCCCCGTATAGAAGAGGTGTGAGCGTTTCCCGGCGGTGACAATTGCACCCTCCTCGATTTTCCAGGAGTCCGGATCCTCGGAAGGAGTCCATCCTTCCAGGGTCTCCCCGTCGAACAGGGTGATCCATCCGTCGGTACTTGGAATACAGCCGAGAAATAACATTCCGGTCAGGATCATGCCAACTAGTACTAATTTTTTCATGTCTGTAGTTTATAGATTAGTCTTCCGTATAAATGTCCAGATTTGCTGAAAAATAAAAGTAAGAATTAACGGGGGCTTTTCCCGGTCCCGGTTAAAAAAATCACAGAAACCCATAGGGAATGCTTCCGTTCGGGCATCTTGTGGATAATGAGAGTCCTGCCGTCGGTGATCGTGGTCATCTGCCTGACGCTCCTGACCATCTGTCCCGCTTGCGAGAAGCACCCGGAAGAACACCCTTTTGAACCATTTGTCTGGGAGCTTTCCACCCCTGTAAACGAGGGCATGGATCCCCTGATGCTGGATTCCGCTTTTCTGATGGCTTCCGGTTACGGATTTGTGGACGGACTGCTGATCGTACGGAACGGAAAGATCGTGGCGGAATCCTACTACAACGGCTTTACGGCGGAGCATCCCCATAACCTCATGTCGGTATCCAAAAGCATGCTCTCTGCCATCACCGGCCTGGTACTGGATGGCCCTTACGGACTTGACCTGGAGGACCGGATGCTCGATTATTTTCCCCAGTACAACAGCACTTCCCTGGATCCCAGAAAACAGGATATTACCATCCGGCACCTGCTCACCATGCGGATGGGTATTGAAGGGGAGGCCGAAGACAATTACGGGGTCTATGCTTCCCTGTACAATTCGGAGAACTGGATCAAAAGTACCATCGAGGCCCCCCTGATCAGCGATCCCGGGGAACAGATGCACTACAACACATTCATTACCCATCTCCTGTCCGGAGTGATAACCGAAGCAACCGGCCGGGGTACCGATGCGTTTGCGGAAGAATTCCTGTTTTCGCCCATGGGTATTGATGTGGATTTCTGGGAAAAGGATCCTCAGGGCATCTGCTTTGGAGGGAATTCCATGCATGTGACACCCCGGGAGATGGCCGTATTCGGCCTCCTCTACCTGCAACATGGCAGATTGCGTGGAGAGCAGATCGTCCCGGAATCCTGGGTTAAACAATCGCTGCTTCCATCCACGGATTTTACCCATCCCAATCATTGGGGGAGTTGGGAGAATTACAATTACGCCTCCCTGTGGTGGCTGGGCCAGTTTTCAGGGCAGGACTCCTTTATGGGATACGGTTACGGGGGACAGTTTGTGATTGTTTTCCCGGAGCTGGACCTGATCGTGGTGACCACCGCAGAAAACAATGTACCCCCGGAGACCACCAACACCCAGGAATGGGCCATTTTTGACCTGGTGAATGATTATATTCTTGCCTCTCTTCTCTAAACAGGTTGATCTCTTAAAGTTTGTTAACCATATTTAGAAACAGGCATATACCTGTTCCCAGTTACAGCGGAAAGTTGTACATTCAAGCACTTTTATGTAAAACTCACAACAAATGATATTGGACAGACGAAGTTTTATAAAAACTGGCGGGGCGGCAGCAGCCGGAACCATGGTGTTGCCTCCGCTTCTGAAATCCTGCCAGAACATTCAAATCTCACCGGATGTGAAAAGCTATTTAGACCATTTTGAAGTCTCCCCCCAGATGCTGCAGAAAGTAATTGCTGAAGCCATGTCAAAAGGAGGGGATTATGCCGATCTCTTTTTTGAACATACCATTTCCAACCAGCTGGGACTGGAAGACGGAAAGGTAAACAGTGCCAACTCCAATGTGGATTATGGCGTGGGTATCCGGGTGCTCAAAGGGGACCAGACCGGGTTTGCCTATACTGAAACCACCAGCCTGCAGGACATGCTGAAAGTGGCCCGCACCGCGGCTAATATCGCCAGTGATCCGGTCACATTCAATCAGAGTGACCTCCTGGAGAAGTCGGTCCCCAACTATTATAAAGTCTCCCAAAAATGGGAAAATTCTACCATTGCTGAAAAGATCCCATTCGTTCAGAAGTTGAACGACCGCCTTTATGAACTGGACGAGAAAGTCACCCGGGCCCGGATATTCCAGAGGGACGAATCCTCCTATGTGATGTTCTATAACTCGGAGGGACTGCTTGCCGTTGACTTCCGTCCCATGGCTACTCTCGGAGTGGTTTGCGTCATGGAGAAGGACGGGGCAATCGAGAACGATTACAGCGCCCGGTCCGTACGTCAGGGATTCGAATTCATGAACGATGACCTGGTGGAGGAGCTGGCCCAGGAAGCGGTGAGGAAAACCAATTTTCTCTTTGGGGCCGGTAAACCCAGGGCCGGGGAGCTTCCGGTGGTTCTGGGTGCCGGCGGATCGGGGATCCTGCTCCACGAAGCCATGGGGCATCCC
>CAYRLP010000316.1:0-4387 GCA_964424935.1 uncultured Bacteroides sp. | reverse complement strand
GAGAAAGTCCGGATGCGTGTAGCCTATACTATGGCTAACTATGTCCGGCAGCCAGCCACGCGCAAGGTCAGGGAGATTTTTGATTTTCTGGATGGCGATGTAAAACCTGCGAACGGCAAAAAGGTTGCGCTGATTCTTGGTCTGGGCCAGGAAAAGAATGTGTCGGATTCGATCTATAAGCTGATCAATCCCGATATGTTATATCTTTTTTATGCCGATCCGCCTGCTGATAAAAAGTTCGTGGAGAAGGTTTTTATCAATAATCATAATCTGATCAATGAGGCTCCCATCCGAAACCTGGTTGCCTATCCCATCCGGAATGGTCAGGCCATCTATCAAAGCCTGATCAATACCATTCTTCCCCTGCGTGATGAATATTCCATTGTATTGATCCCGCAGGGGCCAAAAATCTTTTCCGTGGTCTCCCTCCTGATCCACATGGGATACCCCGATGTACGAATCAGTTATCCGCGCTTTAAGAAACTTCCCGTAGTGGACCGTCATGCCACGGATGCACCTGTGGTCCTGGACATACTTTTCGAAGGCGAAGAGTAAAAACATTTTCCAGATATGGTTGTTATACCAACGAAAACTCGTAACCCACACCATTTTCATTCGATTTTATTATGGCAAATTTTGATATTATCATGCCGAAAATGGGTGAAAGTATTGAAGAAGCAACAATAACAAACTGGTTTGTAAAAGAGGGGGACAGTGTAGAGGAAGATGATGTCCTTCTTGAGATTGCCACCGACAAAGTTGATTCCGAGATTCCTTCACCCGTTGCAGGTATTGTTAAGAAAATCCTTTTTAAGCAGGATGAAGTCGTTGCCGTTGGTACCGTGATTGCAGTGATCGGTTTAGACGGAGATGATTCGATTGCAGGCGAAGAAGTTCCTGCGGCAGAATCGCAAAGTCCGGCACCGGAGAAACCGGTGGCTGAAGTGGAAAGTCCACCTCCCTGACAACCTGCAGCAGAGGAGCCTGTTCCCGCCGGCCCGGTCGTTTCTACCCGGGATCGCTTCTATTCTCCGCTGGTCAAAACCATTGCAGCGAAAGAAGGAATTACACAGCAGGAACTTGATACCTTAACGGGAAGCGGGTTAAACGGCAGGGTCCGGAAAGAAGATCTCCTGACCTATCTGGAGAACAGGGGAGGACTGAAGGCAGACCAGGAAGAGCAGGCCCCAGACACAACTCCCACAAAGATTAAAGCTCCGTCAGCACCGGCAGCGGAGCCCGCTCCAGCTGTGGTTTCCGGTGGAGAAGAGGATGAGGTTGTTGAAATGAGCAGGATGAGAAAGCTGATTGCCGACCACATGATCAGATCCAAGCAGACTTCGGCTCATGTCTCCAATATGATCGAAGTGGATGTTAGCGGAGTGGTCATCTGGAGAAACCGTGTTAAGGATGAGTTCCTGAAGAAAGAAGGTGTCAAGCTAACCTATCTGCCTGTTTTCCTTGAGGCTACGTTGAAGGCCCTTAAGGATTTTCCACAGATCAATGCTTCCGTAAGCGGGGATAAAATTATCATAAAGCGTCGTATCAACCTCGGGGTAGCGGTATCATTGCCCGACAACAACCTGATCGTTCCCAATATCAAGGATGCCGGTTCACTGAACCGGACCGGTCTTACCAAAAAATTGACCGAGCTGGCAGCGGCAGCCCGCAGCAATCAACTGAAACCCGACGATATCAGCGGGGGTACTTTTACCGTAACCAATTTTGGTACCTTCCAGAATGATATTGGCACCCCCATCATTAACCAACCGGAAGTAGCCATCCTTGCCGTGGGTGCAGTGAAGAAGAAACCTGCCGTTGTGGAGAGCGAACTGGGTGATATGATAGCCATCCGGCACAAGATGTGGCTATCGCTGACCTACGACCACCGGATCATAGACGGTGCGCTCGGGGGAGCGTTCTTAAAGCGACTGGGTGACTACATTGAATCAGTGGATCCCCAAACCGGTAATTTTAAACTTTAACCAACAATGTCAAAGGATAAGAAATACAGTATTAAGCACACAGATAAAGAGACACTGGCAAAATGGTTCAAATTGATGCTGGTTGGGAGAGCTATAGATGACAGAGCCCCCAACTATCTGAAACAAGCCATCGGATGGTCCTATCATGCCCCCTATGCAGGACATGATGGCATTCAGCTGGCCATCGGCCAGGTATTTAACCGGGAGCATGATCACCTTTTTCCCTATTACCGGGATATGCTCACCACGCATTCCGCCGGCCTGGCAGCAGAGGAACTGATCCTGAACGGCATTTCAAAAGATACGGATGTGGCAGGGGGAGGAAGACATATGTCCAATCACTTTGCCAAACCGGAATGGAACATACACAATGTTTCATCCTGCACGGGAAACCATACACTTCATGCCGTCGGATTGGCCCGTGCCCTGAAAAAATACAAGGTACCTGGAGTCGCCATCAGTTCACAGGGTGAATCTTCCGTATCGGAAGGTTATGTTTATGAGGCCATCAATGGTGCTAGCAATGAGAAGCTGCCGGTCATCTTCGTGATCCAGGATAACGGGTACGGCATTTCGGTCCCCAAGTCAGATCAGACCGCGAACCGCAAAGTCGCAAATAATTTCACAGGATTCAAGAACCTGAAGATCTTTCACTGCAACGGCAAGGATGTCTTTGACAGCATGAACGTGATGACCGCGGCCAAGGAACACGTAGTTGAAATGGAGGAACCGGCCATAGTACATGCCAATTGTGTCCGGATTCATTCCCATTCCAATTCCGACAGGCACGAGCTTTACCGGGACGATTACGAATTGAACTACGTCACCGCCTACGATCCCCTGGCGAAGTTCAGACGGCTGCTTCTGAGGTATGAGCGCTTCACGGAAGCCGAACTGGAAGCCATTGAAAATGAGGCCAAGGAAGCGGTGAAGGCCGCGCATAAAGCAGGAATGAGCGCACCCGATCCTTCACCTGATTCTGTCCTTGATTTCGTGATTCCAGAACCCTATGTCAGTGAGAAATATCCCGAAGGTCTCCACGAGCATGAAGGGGAGCCCAAGAAGCTGATCGAGGCCTTAAATGAGACCCTGAAGGAGGAATTCCGGCACAATCCCGATACCTTTATCTGGGGTCAGGATGTGGCACACAAAGAGAAGGGGGGCATTTTCAATGTGACCAAGGGCATGCAGCAGGAGTTCGGAAAAGAACGGGTATTTAACGGTCCCATTGCAGAGGATTTCATTATGGGAACCGCCAACGGTATGAGCCGTTTTAACGATAAACTCCGGATTGTGGTGGAAGGAGCTGAATTTGCGGATTATTTCTGGCCGGCCATGGAGCAGTTCGTAGAAACTTCCCATGATTACTGGAGAACCAAGGGGCAATTCTCCCCCAACATTACAGTGCGCCTGGCTTCGGGAGGCTACATCGGGGGAGGTCTCTATCATTCTCAAACCATAGAAAGCTCTCTGACCCCTCTGCCAGGCGTCCGGGTGGTATACCCCAGTTACGCGGACGACGCAGCGGGCCTGCTTCGCACCAGCATGCGTTCAAGAGGGATGACCCTTTTCCTGGAGCCAAAGGCCCTTTATAATGCACCCAAAGTGGCTACTCCCATACCGGATGATTTTGAGGTTCCTTTCGGCAAAGCACGATTGCGAAGAGAAGGAACGGATCTGAGCCTGATCACCTATGGAAATACCACTCCCATGTGTGTGGATCTGGCGGACCAGTTTAATAAAGATGGGATCGCAAGTCTGGAAGTGCTTGATCTTCGCTCACTGAGTCCACTGGACCGGGAAGCCATCCTTGCCACCGTAAAGAAGACCGGTAAAGTTCTTCTGGTACACGAGGATAAGGTATTCGGGGGATTTGGAGGAGAGGTGGTTGCCCAGATCAACGAGATGGCTTTTGAATACCTGGACGGGCCTGTCCGAAGGGTGGGCTCCACGTTTACACCGGTTGGTTTCAACCGTATTCTCGAAGCAGCGATTCTTCCAAATCTGGAACGAATTAAACAGGCTGCAACAGAATTGTTGGACTATTAATGCTGAACCATGAATAAAACTGCTATTATATACAGCTTCAATACCAAGAAAACCGGAAAGATTGCCAGCCAGATCCGGGAGACCTTCAACGATCCCTCCATCGAGATGGTGAATGCCGAAGAGATCACGGAGGAACTTTTTCTTTCCTTTGACCAGATTATCATGGGCGTTCCCACCTGGTTTGACGGGGAATTACCCAATTACTGGGACGAGTTTGTTCCTGCACTGGAAGATCTGGATCTGAAGGGAAAGAAGATCGCCCTGTTCGGATTGGGTGACCAGAAGGGATATGCCGAGAATTTCCTGGATGGAGTGGGAATCATGGCAGAGATCCTTGAAGCTCAGGGAGCCAC
>CAYRLP010000315.1:0-4392 GCA_964424935.1 uncultured Bacteroides sp. | reverse complement strand
ACTATGTCCTGATCAGCATCTACGGATGGTATTACTGGAGCAGGGGAGGAGTCAAACAGGCAAAGGGCGAGCTTCCCGTTGTCAGGATCAGCAGGATACAAGTCATTTTCCTTTCTGTCACTTTTGCACTTTCCTGGGCAGGAATCTACCTTCTGCTGGATCGTTATACCGACTCAACCGTACCGGTGGGAGACTCCTTTACGACGGCCCTGGCCATCGTGGCAACCTGGATGCTGACCCGGAAGATCATTGAACAGTGGTTTTTATGGATTATTGCCAATATTGTAAGTATGGCGCTCTATATTTACAAAGGATTGTATCCCACCGTGATCCTGTATGCGGTATATACTGGGATGGCAATTTACGGGTACAGGGAGTGGAAAAGGTCCATGGAACACAAAATGAAAGCGGCCCGCGTGCCGAAAGAAACATGAACAACAGAGACCATATTGTCATCCTTGCCAATGGAAGGTTTCCGGAGACTGCGCACGGACTCGACCTCCTGAAAAGAGCGGGCGTAATCATCTGTTGCGACGGGGCAGCGGATAAACTGATTGCATTCGGCATGACGCCCAGGGTCATTGTCGGTGATCTGGACTCCATTTCCGACCGGACCAGGGAGCAATACGCCTCCATTCTGGTTCAATCGAGTGATCAGGACAGCAATGACCTGACCAAGGCGGTTCAGTATTGCGTGGAGCAGGGATATCCTTCGGTCTCTATCCTGGGGGCCACAGGATTACGGGAGGACCATACTCTGGGGAACATCTCCCTGATGCTGGAATATGCTCCGCATATAGAGGTACGGATCATCTCTGATTTCGGAATCTTTTTAATGGTCCGGAGCGGCGAAGAAATCCCATCGGAACCGGGAGAGAAAATCTCCTTCTTTTCCACTGACAACCGGGTCAGGGTACATTCCAGAGGATTAAAATATCCGCTGAAGGATCTGCAGCTGTCCAACTGGTACACCGCTTCGTTGAATGAGGCTACGGGGAAGAGTTTCTCCCTGCAGTTCGATTCAGCATTACCCCTGATTGTGTACAGGGCCTGGTGATCCTATTGCGGAATTCCCAGTTCGTTTTCAACCGGGAGACGAGGCCGGTCGCCCGGACAATCTATAGAAGGCAGCCAGGGTTTTATATCCAGCACGGGGGTCCCGTTAAACGCATCTATGCCGCTCACATACAGCTGCCGTCCTTCTGCCTTTTCCAGTTTAATCACACCGAGACCGATGGAGTTGGGCCGGTTCGGGGAGCGGGTGGCAAACAGTCCGAATTCCCGTTCACTGGACGGGGGCCTGACCAGGGCGTGCCAGGAGCTGGACAGGTGCATGTGATACAGGACGATGATATAGGGATATTCTTCGAGGTCCCGGATAGCCTCTTCAAAGGCCGGGAAAATCTCTATAACTCCACTGTTTTCGGGCGTCAGTATTCCCTGGCGTGGGGCACCGCTTTGCGGGGACAGTCCGGTATGAAATACTCCGATGGGTTGATAGTTCACATTCATATGTTCTGGATCTGTAGGTTCTGTGGAACTGCTCTGGCGGGGTTCCTCAAAAACGAGGTTACCCAACTCATGGGCGTCAAATTGGTTATTATTTAACTCCGGCTCAAGTCCTGCTTCATACACATAGATAGCGGCCTTTTGCGTTTTTAACGAGTTCCCGAATTGATTCTCTGTCAGTACCAGCTCTCTGGCCGGTGAGTTAATGGAGAAACCAAAGCCACCGCCGTTTGTTCCGTTATTCTCAATAATGTTCCTTACAAATGTATTCCGGTGCGGGGCATTAGCTTCCCTTTCTCCCCTTAAATTAACACCGTCGCTGCCGTTCTCGAAGACATGATTGGATTCGAAAAGCACATCGGTATCTTTGTGGCCGGTGCAGATCCCGTAACGGCCATTATGATGAAAGCTGTTCCCCTTAACGCTGCTATCATATACCCGCCAGCAGATGAACAATCCGTCCTGATCGTTGTGATGCACCCGGTTGTTCTCAATACTCGTGTACGGGGATCCGGTTCCCGGATGCAGCCCGGTATTACCACTGCGGCTGATTTCGCTGTTCAGGATGGAAACATGCTCAGTGATCTGCCAGCTGATCCCCTCCCCGTTGAAGTCTTTTACGTGGACCCCGTCGATGGTGATCCAGCCGGATTTATAGATAAGGATCCCCGCGCTGTTGCATCCGTCTGCAAAGAAGTTCTCCGCACGGTTGCCATTAATCAGCAGGTCGGATACCCTGCAGTCTTCCGCATCCATGATCTCGATCACTGAGGAGGCGTTGGAGATCAGACCGTTCTGATCGGAACGGTAATCACGGATCAATCCCTTGTCTATATAGATCACATCCTCTTTGATATCCGTAATGGTTGCGGCGGATACATTCCAGCATCCGCTATTCTGATCATCGGTCACCTGCACTTTCATACCGATCTCGAAGCCATCGGTATCTTCCACCCTCAGTTTCAGTTCGCCGAAATCGGCGTCTTCCACATACCTGGTCTGCACCCCCCTGTCTCTTTGGAGGACCGTCTCCATTCCCGATCCTGTCAGATCCACATGGGATGTGAGCCGGACCGGAGCCTTGATATGAAATATCCCGGGTTGGAGGATTACCGTACCCCCGGTTTCTGCAAGTGCATCGATGGCTAACTGGATGGACCTGTTCGAGTAACCGGCAATATCTGCCCCGTCTCCGCCGACCGTCAGCTGGCTTTCAGTGGTTCTGGGACGGAGCAGCGATTCTTCCTGGTCCCTTTCCTGGGAAAGCAGTTGGAGGGGTATAAGCAGGATCAGACACAACAGTTTAGTTTTCATCTTTTCAGGATTTCAGTTACTTGTTTTTTGTTCGCTGCTGCTGAACTCGGAATGCAGCCGGTTCTGCAACCGTGCAATAGCATGCAGGTGTTGTTTCAGGATCACGGACTCGATCCGGGTGAGCTGGTTTATATCGATGGTATTTCCCGGAGTTTCGTTTCGGACAATCTGTTCTACCTGGTTCCGGAAACGCATCTGATTGATAAAGTCAAAGGCCTCCATCAGGTCTTCAAAAAGCGGTTGGTTGATTTTCCCGCTATCCCTCAGCTGTTCGGCACGTTCCCTGCTGGCTGTAGCCGAAAGGCCTTCCCTGATGGCATACAGACGCAGGAAGGAGGTGATGGGACGCAGGATTTTCTTCAGGTCCAGGGAGGGCTCCTCCAGTCTGGCAGGAACTTTCATCTGGCTGATAGACCGGGCCATATGGTAAAAGAATGAGGACTTCTCCCGGGTGTATTTACGTATATGGGTACGGAGTTGATCCACAAGGATTTTTTCTCCAAAGACACACCTGAGGTCAAAGAAGAAATCCGTAGCAAGGATCTCCTGTGGACTGCTGCCAGCAATCCAGCTGGTGAAATATCTTTTCCAGAGGGCAAGTTCCCGGTTCCATTTGGGATTGCTTGCCATGTAATCCCCCGGGCATTTCCGGTAACCTACAGCTTCCAGGTCCCTGTTCACTTTGCCGGCAAGTACCTTGAAATAAACCTGCGCCTCCTGCCTGTAACTATCCTGCATGTTCACGGTGACAATCGCATTGTCCTGGTCGGTGTTAAAGGCCTGTTCTCCTCGTCCCTGGCTAGCCAGGACTATAAAGGCAAACTTGCAGGGAGCAGGTCCCAGTTCTTCCTGGGCCAGATCGATCAGGCGCTTGTGAATGGCATCTCCTATAGAACTTACGATCCCGGTAATCATCCTGGTCTGTCCTACGATATACATGAGAGCATTGATCATGACCGGCAGACGCAGGTAACTTCGTCTTATCTGCTCCACACTTTCAGCTGTTGATATCTCCCTGATCAGGAATCCGGCCAGGTTAGCCTGAATTCCCCCGATTTCACGGAATCCGACCACTCCGGTTATTTTTCTTTTCGGACCCATCAGTGCCAGGTGGGAGAGTCCCTGTTTCTTCATGGTAAGCAATCCTTCATAAAGCAGTGCATTCTCAGAAAGTGTGACCACAGGGGAGGTCATAATCTCAATCACTTTCTCTCCGGGATCCAGTCCTGTGGCAAGCACCCGTTCGATCAGATCCTGCTGGTTGATGACCCCGACTATTTGTTCATTGTGATGGACAAACAGGACGTCGTTCTGGTTCCGGTTCATTATTTTTATGGCTTCACGAACAGGTGCATCGGCGTGTATTCTCTTTATTTCCCGGCTAATGGCCTTCAGGGGTTGATGCATCATCAACAGGACGGTTTGCAATTCCCCGCTGAGCAGTTCACGATTCTTTTCAAACTGCATCTGACTGCTCACTTCCTTAATTAGAATTATATAACCGGGATGTTCTGCAAAGGATACCCGGGATGCTGAGTTAGGGAAATTCGGTCGTGTGCTTAAAGCATT
>CAYRLP010000314.1:0-4400 GCA_964424935.1 uncultured Bacteroides sp. | reverse complement strand
GGGTGGGCATGATGTCAATGTGTGCCGAAGGGGTGCTGATCAACTGGTTTTCCCGGAGCTTCCCCTTCCAGTAGAACATGCAGGGGACACGGATGCCCCCCTCCATTACACTGGATTTTCGCTGGTTCAGACCGGCCGTATACCGCCGCTGCTGGGGACCGTTATCAGTCATAAACACCAGGAGGGTCTGCTCCTCCAGTGAAAGTTCCTTCAGGGTAAGCAAAAGCCTTCCCATGTTATCGTCCAGATTGCTGATCATCCCGTATACCTTCCTGGCATCCTCCATGTCCCGTTCACTCATGTCCGATACATTAGTTCCGCTTACCGAAAAATCCCCGCTTCCGTACTTCATACCCTGGAATTGCCTGTAATAGGTTTCAGGCAGCTGCAGCGGGGTATGCGGTGCATTATAGGAAAGGTAGAGAAAGAAGGGGTCCGATGCCTGCCGGGCCTGATGCTCTCGGATAAATTCAATAGCCTGGTCCGTGAAGATGTCTGAACAATATCCTTTCCGGCGGATGCGCTTCCCGTTTTCCCACAGATAGGGATTAAAATAGGAACTGTCCCCCCGGAGATAATTCCCTATATCATCCCCGGGCTGACCTATTCCGCCACCTTTATGTGCCAGGTAATACTGGAATCCCTGATCCATGGGACGCATGGGATAGGAGTCACCAAGATGCCATTTACCCACCATACCGGTATGGTATCCATGTTCCGAAAGCACTTCGGCAAGGGTATGTTCTTCGGGGGCCATCAGGGCCCCGCCATTGTAGGTGTCATAAACCCCCGTACGCAGGTGGTATCGTCCGGTCATCAGGCTGGAACGGGTAGGGGCGCATACCGGGGAGACATAGAAGGGATCGATCCGGGTGCTGATTCCAGCCAGGGAGTCCAGCACCGGGGTACGGATGAAGGGATTTCCATGGATGCCCAGATCCCCGTATCCCTGATCATCCGTGATCACCAGGATAATGTTCGGAGCATGCGCATCCCTGGCTTCTTCGGGCGCATTGCAGCCAGAAAAAACCAGCATTACCGGGAAAATGAAAAATAGGTGCTTCATAGGGGTTCCGCTTCGCAAGGATTTTCTTATTTTCATCAAACAACTCCAAGTTTCCAGACATGAATATCAAAATCAGTATTCCGGCCTCTTGCCTGGTCCTTCTCACCATTTTCTGCACAAGTTCCTGTGAAAATAGTCAAAAATCAACCCCGGACAAGCAGTTTTCTGCAGATGTGATCGTCTACGGGGGAAATTCTGCAGCCGTGATTGCCGCCGTACAGGTGGTTAAAATGGGAAAATCGGTGATCCTGGTTTCACCGGACAAACATCTCGGGGGACTCACCTCTTCGGGACTGGGATGGACGGACACGGGGAACAAGGCTGTGATCGGGGGACTTGCCCGTGATTTCTATCACCGCCTTTATCTGCACTACCAGGAAGATTCGGCCTGGATTTGGCAGGACCGCAGTGAGTACGGGAACCGGGGTCAGGGGAATGTGGCCCTGGACGGGGAGAACCGGACCATGTGGATCTTTGAGCCGCATGCGGCGGAACAGGTATTCGAAGACCTGGTATCGGATTATAGCATTCCGGTCCACCGGGAGGTCAATCTGAACCGGGAACAGGGGCTTCGAATGGAGAATGGCGCTGTTGTATCCATCCGGACCCTCGATGGAAACAGTTATCTGGGCCGGGTATATATCGATGCCACCTATGAGGGTGATCTGATGGCAGCTTCCGGGGTCAGCTACATGGTAGGAAGGGAATCGACCGAACAGTACGGGGAACAGTGGAACGGGGTTCAGACCGGGATTTTCCATCATGGGCACCATTTCGAGAGTGATATCAGTCCCTATGTCATACCGGGAGACCCTGATAGCGGAGTCCTTCCCAGGATCTCCACGGAAGACCCGGGCAGTTACGGATCTGCCGACCACCGGGTTCAGGCCTATTGCTTCCGCATGTGCCTGACCGATCATCCGGCAAACAGGGTGTCCATCAGCCGTCCCCCGGATTACGATTCCACCCAGTATGAACTGCTGAGAAGAGTGTTCGCATCGGGCTGGAGAGAGGTGTTCCAGAAATTTGATCCCATTCCCAATCATAAAACGGATGTAAACAACCACGGGCCGTTCAGCACCGATAATATCGGAATGAATTACGACTACCCCGATGCCTCATACGAACGGCGCAGGGAGATCATTCAGGAACATACCAGCTATCAAAAGGGATTGTTATGGTTCCTCTCCACCGATCCGGCGGTCCCGCCAGAGGTCAGGGAAGAGATGCAGCGCTGGGGATATGCCGGGGATGAGTTTACTGACAACGGATACTGGCCACACCAGATCTATGTGCGGGAAGCCCGTCGCATGCTGGGGGAAAAGGTGATGACTGAAAATGAGGTTCTGGGAATAGCGCCCGTGGAGCAGTCTGTGGGCATGGGTTCCTACACCATGGACTCTCATAATGTTCAGCGATATATCAAACCCGATGGCTTCGTGCAGAACGAAGGCGATATAGGGGTTCATCCGGACGACCCCTACCAGATCGATATGCGCTCGCTCTTACCCGCACGCGGAGAATGCTCAAACCTGCTGGTCCCGGTCTGTCTATCCTGTTCACACATTGCTTTCGGATCCATCCGCATGGAGCCGGTGTTTATGATCCTCGGGCAGAGTGCGGCAACCATTGGGGTGCTGTCCCTTGATAAACAGGGAAAGGTTCATGAGGTCCCTTATGAACTGGTAAGGGACCAGCTTCTGAAGGACGGACAGGTCCTTCAATGATCATTTAAAAAGCCTGATAATTATGTATACCATACGAATAGGCATTGCCTGGATCTTTTCAGCCTCCCTTCTGATTCTGGTCAGCGGCTGCCACAAGGAGATTTTTGTGGAATGCGAGAGTTTCGAAAACAAGGGGGGATGGGTGGTGGATCCCCAGTTTGTGGAGCAGATGGGTTCGCCTTACCTGCTGGCCCATGGAATGGGCAGGCCGGTGGAGAATGCCTCCACCTCCATCCAGGTACCCACCTCGGGAACCTATCATGTGTGGGCACGAACCACCAACTGGGCCCCCGGTCAATGGGCGCCTCCCGGTCGGTTCAGGATCCGGCTGGGCCAGGAACAGCTCCCGGAAACCATGGGATATCACAGGGGATGGGGATGGAACTATGCGGGTAAGGTCCGGGTCAGGGGAGGACCGGCCCTTCTGCAACTGGAAGATCTTACAGGTTTTGAAGGGCGATGCGATGCAATTTACATCAGCAACAGGTTTCGAACCCCCACCAACCAGCCGGACTACCTCCGGGACATGCGCAACCGGTTCTCCGGGAATGAAGGGAATCCGCCGAAAACCCTGGATTTTGACCTGGTGGGCGTAGGAGGAGGGCTGGCAGGTTGTGCTGCCTCCATCGCCGCGGCGGAACAGGGGTTGCGTGTGGCACTCATCCACGACAGGCCGGTTCTCGGAGGCAACGCCAGCAGCGAGATCAGGGTCCATACACTGGGCGACTACGGTTACTTTGAACGGATCCTTAAAATGCTGGACACGGAACATTATCCCAATGGCTCCCCCGAAGCCCTGAAGGACGAAAAGAAGCGCCACAATGCTGTGGAGAACCAATCCGGCATCAGCCTGTTTCTGAACTACCGGGCCTTTAATGCGGATACGGCCGATCATAAGATCAGCCGCGTAGACGCCAGACATACCGGCACGGGCGAGCAAATCAGGTTTCAGGCACCATATTTTGCAGACTGTACGGGAGATGGCTGGATCGGTTACTGGGCAGGTGCCCAGTACGCCTACGGGCGCGAACCCGACACCCTGTACGGGGAAGCCTGGGAAATGCATGGCGAACTATGGAGTCCGGAAATGGGCGACCATGAGGTCATGGGATCCACCCTGCTCTGGAGAACCATGGAAGCGGACACCGCCAGTGAATTCCCGGAAGTACCCTGGGCCATGGAGGTTGTGGGGGATTACGCTGCAGAGCAGGGAACCTGGAACTGGGAAATGATCAGCGACCAGTGGCTTCAGGTGGACCAGGGTGAGGTGATCAGGGACCACCTCCTGAAAGCCATTTACGGCTCATTCTACAATGAAAAACAGAAAGAGGGGAAAGAACATCTGCAACTGGAATGGGTCCCGTATATCCTGGGAAAAAGGGAATCAAGACGCCTTGTAGGTGATTACATCTACACCTTTAACGATATGAGGGAAGGCCGGATCTTTCCCGACGCGGTGGTACACGAAAGCCGGGAAGTGGACCTGCACTATTCGCAGAATAAGCTGGACGAGAGCCGGCCCGACTTCCTTTCCGAAGCCATGTACTACCCGGCTGATCCCTACCAGATCCCCTACAGAACGCTCTATTCAAAGAACATCCGGAACG
>CAYRLP010000313.1:0-4403 GCA_964424935.1 uncultured Bacteroides sp. | reverse complement strand
CAAACAGTTCCCTGAAGGTGAGCCCCTGGCCTCCAAAAAGGTTATAATTTGCATAGGTGAACAGACTACCCAGTACCACCAGAAGGGCATAGATTAGCAGTATGCTCTTGACTTTCAGCTTCCGAATGGGAATGGCCCCGAAGTAGAGGAGCGCACTGATCAGGAACAGGGAGTTCACGGTCATGATAATGGCAATATCCTCAAATTCATGCAGGTCCTGGCCCAGAGCAAATTGCCGGTACAGGACGATGGCCTGCATGGCAAGGAGAGTCAGGAAATACATGATGGATATGATTTTGTAGGCAATCTGCCTGTTGCGTTCATCCATATTGAATGGCTTTTTATTCTTTGTTTTCATCCCAGAATAGATCATTTAAGGTTTTATCTAAAGTGTTTGCGATTTTAATGCACAGATTGAGCGTGGGATTGTATTTGCCTTTCTCGACCAGCCCGATGGTCTGACGGGTGACCTCACACAGATCGGCAAGTTCCTGTTGTGACAGCCCTTTCTCAATCCTGGCAAGTTTCAGTTTCATGTTTTCCACGGGGTAAATGTAATATATAATTTACTAAATGCAAAATATATATTGCATTTTACGGTAAATTCATTTAGCTGCATGGAATATTGTATATTGAAATGAAATAACTTCTTAACCATTCCGGTCATGAAATACCCAGCACTTCTTTTCCTGATAATGCTAGCCAGCTCCTGCCAGGACTCCAGCATTCAAAGGGTTTCCGTCCATGGCGAAATGATGCAGTGGCATAAGATCACCCTGTGGATCCGGGGTCCTGAAACCTCGGAGTATGCGGAGGAGAATCTCTTTCTAAACTACCGGCTCGAGGTTACATTTACCCAGGGAGAGAAGACTTACCGGGTTCCCGGATTCTTTGCGGCGGACGGGGATGCAGGGAACAGTTCGGCCAGCGAAGGACATATATGGAAAGTTCATTTCAGGCCGGATGAACCGGGGATCTGGCAGTACCGGATCTCTTTTCTGAAGGGAAAGAACATCGCGGTGCTGGATGGAAATGTAGCTGCGGACCCTGTGGAGGGCCATGGGTTGGAAGGGTCCCTGGAGATCCTGGTTTCCGATAAGAAGGATCCTGACTACAGGGCAGCTGGACGGATTGTGAATGGAAGAAGGGGGTACTTCCGGCAACAAAGTACCGATGAGCTGTGGATCAAGAACGGTACGGACAGTCCGGAGAATTTTCTGGCTTATGAGGATTTTGACCAGACCTCGCGTTTCAGCCTGAAGAGCGAAGTCCGGGAAGGTGAGGCGGATCCTGCCAAGAAGCTGCACAGTTATAAACCGCATCTGTCCGACTGGAACCCCGGTGATCCTACCTGGAAGGACGGAAAGGGAAAAGGGATCATCGGCGCAGTGAACTACCTTCATTTATCCGGGGTGAATTCCATCTACATGCTTACCATGAATATTATGGGGGACGGCAAGGATGTCTGGCCCTATACCGACTACAACGAAAGGTACCGTTTCGACTGCAGCAAGCTGGATCAGTGGGAAGTGGTATTCGATCATATGGAAAGCCTGGGGGTCATGGCTCATTTTGTTCTGCAGGAGACCGAAAACGAATGCCTGCTGGATGGCGGATATACAGAAATACAGCGAAGGGTTTACCTGCGTGAGCTGGTGGCCCGCTTTGGTCATCATCTGGGAATGACCTGGAACCTGGGGGAGGAGAACGGACCAGCTGAATGGACCCCCATCGGGCAGACCGACCAGCAGAAACGGGATATGGCCGGGTACCTTAGGAATATTAATCCCTGGCCGTGTAATATCGTATTGCATACCCATTCCGATGATGCGCATCAGGATTCTTACCTGGAACCCTTGCTGGGGAGCGGTGTCATCGACGGTCCTTCCATGCAGGTGGGGGACCCGGCCAGGGTCCATGAGCGTGTCATTAAATGGGTGGAAGCATCCGCTTTAGCGGGGGAACGCTGGGTGGTCAACCTCGACGAGATCGGACCTGCCAGCAAGGGGGTGATGCCTGATTCCGCCGACCCGGGTCACGATACTGTACGATGCGAATGCTTGTGGGGCTCGCTGATGGCCGGAGGAGCCGGGGTGGAGTGGTATTTTGGTTACCGCTTTCCCCATAATGACCTGAACCTGGAAGATTTCCGGAGCCGGGAGAACTGGTGGAGGCAATCCACTCTGGCCACCCGGTTTGTGAAGCAGTTTCCATTGGAAGAGATGGTGTGCAGGGATGAACTGATCGATGCACCGGGAGCCTGGTGCCTAGCCAGAGTGGGGGAGGTTTATCTAATCTATCTGCCCCCCGGGACCACCTCCGCCCGGGTTCGGACCGACCGGCCAGATCCGATGACGGTGCAATGGTTCAATCCGAGATCCGGCGGCGGCCTTCAGCAGGGCAGTGTTGCATCCATACAGGGGAGCGGGTACCATGAAATCGGGATGCCTCCTGCGGACCCGGACCTGGACTGGGTGGCTGTAATTCAGAGATGATCCCGCTGGTTATAACCTCAGGTGATTTCCCTGAGATTTGAAGGGGCGATCTTCCGGGTTCCCTGTTCTATCTCCCCCACCATGCGGGTCAGCTGTTCGTTGACAGGCGTGGGAACGCCAAGCTGTTTCCCTTTTGATGCAATGTATCCGTTATAGTTTTCCACTTCCGTTTTGCGGCCCCGTTCCAGGCTTTGAAGACTGGATGATTTCAGTTTCCGGTACTTCATCCCGATAACCCGGATAAACAGGTGTCTTTTGATTCCGGAGAATAATCCGGGAGCCAGGAATTTGTCGTAGTCCAGTTTTCCTGACGCCCCAGGAGGAACACTGATCCCCATGGCACGGGCCACAGCCATGGCTTCCCTGATTATTTCGATAAAGAGATTCCTGTTTTTCCTGCTTGCCAGCATCTCGCCAAGGTACTGGCCGCTGATGGCCCCCAGGGTGGTGATGCATGCATTGATAATCAGTTTGGAGTACAGTTCCTGAAAGATTGTATCGCTGATTCGTGTCGGCGCTATTTCATTAAGGATCCGGGCCAGCTCTTCCAGTTGCCGGTCGGGGGGACGATTCCAGTTTCCGATGATCAGCTCACCTCCGGAGGTCATCTCCACCCTTCCCGGTTCATGCATGGTTCCGCCGAAACCTACGACGCACCCAATAGTACGCTGCGTTCCCACCACCCCGGCCAGCAGGTCCTCACAGATCCCGTTCTGCAGGGAAACCACCCTGGAGTTCTCATTCAGAAAGGGAAGCAGGACCCGGGCGGCATTTTCCAGTCCATCCGCTTTGGTTGCCACCAGCACATAGTCAAAGCTGCCCTCCAGATCATCCGGCGAGGCCACGGTCGGGATGCTGAAGTTCCCGCAGATTCCTTCCACCCTGATCCCTGTTTCGGTGATTTTCCGGGCCAGGTCGTCCTGCCTGACCAGGAGCTGAACCGGATAGCCTTCGCGTGCAAGGACTCCGGCCAGCACGCCCCCGATGGCCCCGGCCCCTGCGATACAGATCCGCGGTTCCTTATTCATTCCTTCACTTTTAACGGCAATTTATAAAAACCAGGAGATATGGGGACCAAAGAAAAAAATGTACTTTTAGGGACGCACGATCTCCTGCGGGAGAATGTTACCTTGCTATGAAACTGATATTCCTTTCTTTTCTGTTTCTGATGAATGTGCAGATCGCAGCTGCACAGGTGAACGAAAGTGCCTATGATACGGACTACTGGCCCGGGATTACCATGGAAGTCAAACCCTGGACCCGCTGGTGGTGGATGGGCAGTGCCGTGAACGAAGCCGACCTGGAGCGCCTGTTAAAGGAGTATGCGGACAGGGGTTTCGGTGGAGTTGAAATTACTCCCATTTACGGGGTCCGGGGCGAGGAGTACAAATATATCAGCTTTCTTTCATCGGAATGGATGAAGATGCTTGTCTTTACCATTAAGGCTGCAGACCGGAACCACCTGGGGGTGGATATGAACACCGGAACCGGGTGGCCTTTCGGGGGCCCCCAGATCACTTCAGGAGATGCTGCAAAGGGTCTGCAGTTTCATGTTTTTGAGAGCACCCTCCCTGATTCCATCCTATCCTTTATCCGGGAGATGGAACACTCTGACAAGGGGCGTCTCCTCGCTTTATCCGGGATCAATGCGGAGGGAAGAAGGATCAATATGCTTGAGCAGCGGGAAGTACTGGAGCAGGCAGATGCGGGTACCTGGACGATCTATGCAGCCACCCAGGCCAATACCAACCAGCAGGTGAAACGGGCGGCCCCGGGAGGGGAGGGCCTGGTATTCAACCATTTCTCAAAGGAGGCCGCGCTGCACTACCTGGATCGCTTCCAGTCGGCCATGCAGGGGAGGAATCCCGGGTTACGGGCCTTTTTTAACGACAGTTATGAACTCAGCGG
>CAYRLP010000312.1:0-4407 GCA_964424935.1 uncultured Bacteroides sp. | reverse complement strand
ATGTAAAGGGCATCCGGATCTCCGCCTGGTTCAGCAGGAAACGGCTGATCAGCTCTTCCGACCAGACGGCGCCTATCACGTATTCCATCTGAGTCACATCTCCGATGAGTTCGATCCGGGCCGTCCCTCCCGGATCATACGCGTAACCGGATACAGCCCGGGAGAGGTTCCCGGGAAGCACGATTGCCACATCCGCTTTCCTCATTCTTAAGTGCTCCAGCGCCTGTTCCCTGCTCCCGAGGGTGATGAACTTCAGAAGATCCATCCCTTCCATTGCAGATACCAGTGTCGAATATGCGACAATGGAATCTCCCAGGTTCACAGGACCATCCACGCGATCCGCCCCCTGATCGAGATTGACCAGGACCACCTCATAATCCGGATCTTCTGTCTCTGCCATCAGGTAATAGACCGCTATGAAAATGGGGGCCATGGCCACGGTCAGTATCAGTATCCAGTACTCCCTGACCTGCTCTTTCAGCCCCTTGATAAAGATCGTAAACCACCTCATGGCCTCAGGCTTTTACCTGTCAGATGGATGAATACATCCTCCAGGGTGTTCTCCCGGACTTTCATTTCCTGGACCGTCAGGTCTTCCCTTTCCAGGATCTTGTAGATTTCATGAATGCCTGGAATCAGGTTCATGGCACGGATCTCCATGCGGTCGCCCTCCCAGGTCACGGAATAGCCCAGCTTTTCCAGTTCCTCTTCGGACTGTTTCATACGGGAGGTGTCGGCTGCCTGGTACTTCAGTTCCATGACATCTCCCTTTCCAATGGACCGTTTCAGGTTATCCGGGGTATCCAGCTGAAGCAGCTTCCCCGAGTCAATGATGGCCACCCGCGTGGCGATCCGTTCCGCCTCGTCCATATTATGAGTGGTCACAATGACGGTCTTGGAAAGGGCCGTTTCAGAGATGAAATCCCGGACCAGTACCCGGCTCTGGGGATCCAGTCCGGCCTCAGGTTCATCGAAAACCAGGATGTCCGGGTCATGCATCATAGCCATAATCACATTCATCCGGCGTTTCAGTCCCCCCGACAGGGTCCCCGCCAGTTTATTCCGCTTGGACCATAGCCCCATCACCTGCAACAGGTGATCTGCCCTGGTACGGGCCTGGGAACGCGGGACGTTGTACATACGGGCACTGAATACCAGTTGCTCAAAGCAGGTGAGCTTACTCCATAAAATGTTTTCCTGGGGACAGATCCCCACCCTGGTGCGAAGGCTCCTCCCGGGACTTGCGAATACGGGCTGACCATGAATATATACCTCGCCTGAAGTGGGCTTCAGCAAACCGCACATCATCCGGATGGAGGAGGTTTTTCCGGCCCCGTTCGGGCCCAGGAATCCGAATACCTCTCCTTCCCGTACCTGCAGGGACAGATGGTCCACCGCTGTAAGATTCCCGTAGACCCGGACCAGATCTTTCACTTCGAGCGCGCAAGGCACGGTATGGGAGGTGTGGGGCATAGATAACTGCAAGTTCGCAATTTATTCACTGCGGATCAATCCATGTTTCAGATCAGGAGATACTTTGTTATCTTTGGGTTTCAAACCGAAAAAACAGAAAAAAAATGCCCCGTATATTTACTCCGGTTGACATTTCACAGGAAGAAAAGGAGGTTCGGAAAGACTACTTTGACCGTCATACCCCCGTTTTGATATGCGATGATTACGCGACACGGGGTGAGAAATTCAAAGTGAAGATCCGTATGGGGACCGAATATACCCATCCGGATGATCCCGATCACTTTATCAAGTATGTCCAGTTATGGAACCGGGAAACCTTTCTGGCAGAAGCTCATTTTGCCCCGGGCAGCCTGGGTAACCAGCCCGGACACGTGGAAGTCGATTTTTACATTATACCCGGGGCGGTAAGCATGAACCTTTCAGCCATGGCAGTCTGTACCAAACATGGTCTGTGGCAGAGTGAGTCCAGGGAGGTAGCCGTCCGAAAAGCTTAACCCGGCTTTTATCCCGTTTACCGATTTTTCAGACCCGCTTACCGAATAACAGATGACCGGTCATCTGATATGTACGTAATTTACTTCCATGCGTACAGATGATCCCATATACCGGAAGCGGTTTTCAGAAAAGTACCTGCAACTCTTTTACGATGCCTGGAGGCACAGCAGGTTCAGTCCCCTGGAAGGGTTCAGGTGGCTGCGCGTCTACGCACGGCAGAAGAAAATGGCAGGCAGGCGGGAAGCCGCAGAATCGGATCAACTGATGATTCCTCCGGTCATGATTCTCAGCGTTACCAACCATTGCAACCTGCAATGCAGGGGTTGTTATGCCAGCAAGAGAATGAAAGAGGGAGCAGAAGAACTGACGCTGGAACGTGTCGAACAACTCTTTGGGGAAGCCTCGGATCTGGGGATCGGGGTGATCATGATAGCCGGGGGTGAACCGCTGATGAGACCCGAAATCCTGTGGGCCGCCAGTAATTACCCGGAAATCATCTTTCCAGTATTTACCAATGGAACGCTTCTGAATCATGGAAGCATCTCCTATTTCAAACAAACTCCAAATCTGATTCCCATCCTCAGCATGGAAGGGAACAGGACCTATACGGACCAGAGACGGGGGGAGGGAATCCATGCCCGTGTGATGAAGGCCATGGATCAGCTGAAACGCACAAGGCGTCTGTTCGGACTGTCATTGACTCTGACCAGGGATAATTTTGAGCAGCTTACCCATCCCGGCTGGCTGCGGAGCCATTACGATCGAGGATGCAAATTATTCTTTCTTGTGGAATATGTTCCCCAGTCTGAACAGGACGTGCACCTCTGTCTTTCGGAGAATCAGAAAGCCGTACTGCAGGGTCGGCTGGATGTGCTGAGGAAGGAGCTGCCGGCACTTTTCGTGAACCTTCCGGGCGATGAGTCCCGGTACGGAGGTTGCCTGGCGGCAGGAAGGGGATTCGTTCACATCAGTGCCGATGGCCGGCTGGAGGCCTGTCCCTTTGCCCCTTATTCGGATACAAGCATCCGGGATTTACCTCTGAGGCAGGCCCTGAAATCCAAATTCCTGGGCAGAATACGCGAATCCCACCATCTGCTTACGGAAGCCAGGGGGGGATGCTCCCTATGGGAAAACCGGTCCTGGGTTGAAGCCCAGCTTAAGGTTAGCTACTCTTCGTAAAGCTCTTCGGTCTCTTCAACTTCCTCGTAACCCGAGATCCCGACCTGTGACACAAAAGAGATCTTCCAATCGCCCTCAACCTTTTCCAGGAAGCGTACCTGGATGCTTTGAATCGTGGTCACATCCTCACCAAAAGTGGCTGTCCATGTCTGGTCACACACCACAAAAGCCGACTGGGGATAAATCTTCATCCGGTAATTATACTTCTCCACATTGATATGAAGCTCTGGGCTCAGATCATCCTCGGTCTGATCACTCATCAGGTGCTTCTGTACCTCATCCCAGCCCTGCAGGAATACGTAGTTGTCTGGTCCTGCGGATAACCGCATATTCAGGGAGTCATGAACATGTGTGGCGCAGCAAGCTTCGAAGTCCCTGGCCAGATACGCATTGGTCTCCTCATTTATAACCGCTATGATGGCAGCCTTTTCTTTTTCATAGTCCATGGGTTTTTCACAGCTGGTGACAGCAAATAATGCAACGATTAGGGCAAGAATAGTATATCTCATGATTCAAGTAGTTTGGTTAAAATATGAGGTGAGCGTTCCACTCCACCATCCCTTACATGCAAAATACAACAAAGCACTGTTAAAGTCAATTTATTATTACATTTGCTTTCGATGTACCGGGGCATTATCATACTGAATCTGCTTCTAACTTTTGGATTTACAACACTATCCGGTAACCAGCAGATGCCGGTTCCGGAAAAGGGCATTCTCGATCTCCGGAACCAGACATTCAACAGTCAAAGCATCATTAAACTGGATGGGGAATGGGTATTTCACTGGGAGGAACTGATTACCCCTGGCACGCTGGACCAGCACACATCATCAGGGATCCCGGTCAGGATACCCTCCTATTGGCAAAATTACAGGCTTCATGATAAATCACTGCCCGGGTGGGGATACGGGACCTATCAGCTGACCGTTTTCCTTCCTGAGAATTTTCAATCCACCCTCTGTTTTGATATCCCCATCTTCGATGTGGCATATAAATTCTACCTCAACGAGCGCCAGGTAAGTGAGAATGGAGTGGTTGGCACCAGCAGGGATGAAGAAGAACCCTGGTATGCACCCGCCAGTTTCTGTTATATCCCCGATTCCGATACCCTTCAGATCCTGATACAGGTTTCCAATTTTCATCACCGGCGGGGCGGATTCTGGCAATCGATGTTTATGGGAGGAACCTCCAAGATCATGGACCGGAAAGAGAGGCGGCGAATTTATCACTATTCCACCATCGGGGTGCTCTTCTTCTTCA
>CAYRLP010000311.1:0-4413 GCA_964424935.1 uncultured Bacteroides sp. | reverse complement strand
GCCTCCCCCCAGTAGAGTCCGGTTGGCTGCATTAACAATGGCATCCACCTGTAATTGGGTTATGTCCCCCCGTATAAGTTTGATAGGCAGGTTCATAGATTGCTTACATTCCCCGGACCGATGCACCAAGTTCTTCCTGGAAGGCCTTTGCGATCCGGAGCATGGCCTTATCGATCTGTTTGTCCGTAAGGGTTTTATCTTCATCCAGAAGGGTAAAGGTCAGGGCATAGGATTTCTTCCCGGGCCCTATCTTATCCCCCTCATACACATCAAAGAGTGTCACGTTTTTCAAGAGCTTCTTTTCCGCCTTGAATGCCAGTTTTCTGAGTGATTCAAAGGTCACCTTCCGGTCCAGCTCCAGGGAGAAATCGCGGGTCACGACCTGGAATCTCGGGAGTGGATTGAAGACCACCCTGTAACCGGCGGCGGCGCTCAGGACCAGGTCCCAGTCGAATTCGGCCGCAAATACCTCCTGCTTGATATCAAAGGATTTCAGGGTCGGGGAGGCCACACGGCCGAAGCTGACCAGGGGGGTGCCCTGAAGGTTGTAAACCAGTCCCTCGTCAAAGTCCGGGTTTTCCAGGCCGCGGTATTCCAGGCTTCCCGGATCGAGGCCCAGATGAAGCAGGACCATTTCCACATAGCTTTTCAACTGCGGGAACGAGGCGGCGACGGCTTTTTGAAACCAGTTTCCCTGTTGAACCGATCCGGAAAGAAAGATCCCCATACGTAAGGATTCACTGTATTTATCCAGCGGATCCTTACCTTTTTTCTTCGAATCCAGGTAATAGCAGTTCCCGAATTCATACAACTTCAGGTCGGCATGCTTCCGGTTGATGTTATAGGCAATGGCTTCCAGTCCCCCGTACAGCAGGTTCTGCCTCATCAGCGACAGGTCCTGGCTCAACGGGTTGTGCAGCCGGACCGCGGCCGGATCTTCTCTTTCTTCCGTGTCGTAATAGGAGGAAGGGGTCAGGGAGTTTGACTTCATCTCGTAAAACCCGTTGGCGGAAAGCAGGTCCGAAATGCGGTTGATGATCTGTTCCTTGTCAGGTTTACTGGTTGAGGAGAGTGTGGAACGGAGTCCGTCGGTGATCTCCACGCGGTTGAATCCATAGATCCGCAGGACCTCTTCGATGATGTCGGCTTCCCGCTGCACATCGACCCGGTAGGGGGGTACCCGAAGGACCATTCCTTCTGCATCTTCCTCTTCCACCCGGATATCCAGGGCTTCAAGGATGGAGCGGATGGTGGCCGGTTCCAGGTGATTTCCGATCAGGCGGTCCACATGTGCGAAGCTGATCTCAACCCGGCTTTCCTCCACAGGTTCGGGGTACACGTCCACCAGTTCGGAGGAAATGGTACCGCCGGCCACCTCCTTGATCAGCAGGGCGGCCCTTTTCAGTGCGTATAAGGTCATGTTGGGATCCGATCCCCTTTCAAACCGGAAGGACGCATCGGTATTCAGCTGGTGGTGCCGCGCTGTTCGCCGGATATAAACCGGATCAAAGCAGGCTGATTCCAGGAAGATGGAGGTGGTTTGCAGGGTGACTCCCGACTCGATGCCGCCGAATACGCCGGCAATGCACATTCCCTCCCTGGTATTGCAGATCATCAGGTCGGTGCTGCGGAGTTTACGTTCCTGTTCATCCAGGGTGGTAAAGAGGGTTCCCTCGGGCATGGTCCGGACAATCACCTTCTGTCCCGTGATCTTTTCTGCATCGAAAGCATGTAGCGGTTGCCCGGTTTCATACAGCACAAAATTGGTAATATCCACCACACTGTTAATGGGTGTCAGTCCGATGGCCCTTAAGCGTTTTTGAAGCCAGGCGGGGCTCTCTGCCACACTGATTCCCTGGATGGTCAGCCCCGAATAACGTTTGCAGCCGGCCTTTTCCTTAATTTCAACAGGTATGTGCAGATCGTTATTATCACTCCGGAATGCATCCACGGAGGGTACTATCAGTTTCACCGGTCCCGTTTGTTTCAGAAAGGCAGCCAGGTCCCTGGCCACACCCAGGTGGGAGGCCCCGTCGATACGGTTCGGGGTCAGCCCGATCTCAAACACAAAATCGTTTTCCACCCGGAAGTAATCCGCAGCCGGTGTGCCCGGCCGGGTTTCCGGATCCAGCACCATGATCCCTTCATGGGAGCTTCCGAGTCCCAGTTCATCTTCGGCACAGATCATGCCCTGGGAGAGTACGCCGCGGATTTTGGCCTGCTTGATGGTGAATCCTTTTTCGTCGGGCCAGAGGGTCGTACCCACCCTGGCTACCGGGACTCTCTGGCCGGCGGCCACATTGGGTGCCCCGCAGACGATCTGCACCGGCTCGCCCTTGCCCAGGTTCACGGTGGTCACCGACAGTTTGTCCGCACCGGGATGCTTTTCGCAGGTAAGGACCTCCCCGATCACCACGCCTTCCAACCCGCCTTTCACCGACTGCACCTCTTCCAGGCCCTCCACCTCCAGTCCCGTATTGGTCAGGATTTCGCCGATCTGTTCCGGGGACAGGCCGGTATCGATATACTCCTTCAGCCAGTTGTAAGAAATCTTCATTGCCGCATCATTAGGAATAAGCTGCAAAAGTAGTGCATTTAGCGCAGAGATAAAAGTGAAAACAGCCGGGTTTGAACTTCCGGATAGGTGAGGGGGGAGGGAAGCTCCTTTCCGAACCGGATCTCCTCGATTTCATGGGCAGGGAGCGGTTCAATTTTCCGGACATCGGCATAGTAGAGTCTTCCGTAAGCCTGGTTGTTCTTGTCGGTCACCTGGTAATCCGATACGACCGTCAGGGATGATTCCACCACGCCTGCCTCTTCATAGAGCTCCCTGACGGCGGCCCGGTCGGGTCCTTCCCCGGCTTCTATGTGCCCGGCAGGCATCTCCCAGCTATGACGCTCCCTGTGGCGGACAAAGATCCATTCTCCCCGGTACCTGGCCCCCATGACCACATAGGTCAGCTGAGAATCATCCACGGAACCGGCCGGCAGGAAAGTGGTCAGCGGAGTCATTGACCTGCAGGTTAGATATCGGCGGACACCCATCGAATGTCCTTTATTTCTCCGGCCCGGATAACCTTGATCTGGTGGGTTACGGTGGATTCCACCCCGTTAAGATACTCCCAGATCTTGAAAACACTATCCTCACCGGTGATCGCAATCCCGTCCACCTGCAGGATGATATCCCCGCCCAGCAGGATCTCTTCGTCTTCAAAGATGACCATTCTGTAACCCCCTGTCAGTCCTGCCAGGTCGGCGGGACTTTTGCGGACCACATGCTGCACCAGCCAGCCGGATTCCTGGGGCACGTTCAGGATACGGGCCATTTCAGGGGAGAGCACCATGGCTTCGATCCCGAAAAACTTGCTCCCTCTCTGGGTGAGCAGGGACCTGGCCACATTGGAGGTGGCTGCAAACCCGATTCCTTCAAATCCGCCCGAGCGGGTCAGGATGGAACTCACGATTCCGATCACCTCTCCTTTGTAGTTAAACATGGGTCCGCCCGAATTCCCGGTGTTGATGGAAGCATCGGTCTGGAAAAACTCCAGCGATTTCCCGTTATTGGAGAGATTCGTCTCCGTATGCTTCCCGCTGATAATCCCGCTCGACAGGGAGTAGGGAAGGCCCATCGGTGCCCCGATAACGAATATCTCTTCCCCGATGCGGGCCTCATCCGAGTTCCCGATCACAGCCACCTGGGGATGGGCCGGGGGCCTGCGGAGAGTGATCACTGCCACATCGGCATAGCGTGATAAGCTGGTAGTTGTAGCCTCCACCGCTTCCTCGTCGAAAAACTGGACCATGATCTGGTCTGCATTGGCTACCACATGGGCGGCAGTCAGGACCATATTCTCACGGATCAGGACACCGGAACCGAGGCCCTGGCTGGCAGCAAAGGTCCGGGGATCGCCCGTTCCGGTATTCAGGATTTCGTTCACATAAATGGTAACGACGGAGTGTTTGTTCTTTTCAAACAGATCGGCCAGATCCTGGGCCTGCAGGGTGATACCTGTCAGGAATATAGCCGTCCAGACTACAGTTTTTTTCATGATGATTGTTCTTAGTTGTTTTCCGGGTTTGTAAAAACAATGGACAGGGGTTCGCCTGTTTTGTTCAACTCAGGAAATTACAAATAAAGAACCTGATTTGAATGGATTTTGATATTTTTGTAAGCTTAGACGGAAAAGATGAATCGAAGCCCATTAATACTGGTGACCAACGACGACGGCATGCATGCCAAGGGTATGAAGACACTTATTTCAGTGGCCCGGAGGTTTGGTAACGTGGTGACCATCTCATCCCGTGAAGCTATGTCGGGGATGTCTCATGCCATCACAATAAAGGTACCGCTAAGGGTCAGGCTGGTGTCCGAAGAACCCGGCCTTACCTGTTATGAAACCAACGGAACACCGG
>CAYRLP010000310.1:0-4427 GCA_964424935.1 uncultured Bacteroides sp. | reverse complement strand
GATCAGCACCTGGTTCGGATCCTGCAGGCTCTCTTTATTTCCCGCCAGCATATGAAAGGTGAACATTTCCATGAATTCCGGATCCACATAAGTCACCCTCCGGTTGAAATTTTCGATTCCCACCTTCACCGGAGAATAGGATCCCATCACCCTTGCAGCATTTTCCACTGCCGGGAGCTCGTTTAATATTTCCGGGCCCAGAGGGGCCGGCACGATCCCGTACTCCTGATCCCGGTCCTGCATCTGCCGGTTGGAAGTGACCCGGTAAATTTCCCCGAAGTTTTCATGCTGGCGGTCAAAATCGTAACCGAACATATGGTTGAAATAGGCCACGATACAGATGGCCAGTGCCATTCCCAGGCCAAGGATGTTGATCAGTGCGTATATCTTATTTTTAAACAGGTTACGAAGGGTAACCAGGAGGTAATTCTTAAACATTTGCTATCAATTAAATACAATATTACCCGGGGCGGTATAAATTAAGGACGTGGCGCCATCCCAGAAGTTGCAAGTTTACTTCAGGTCCGAGATGCAGCCCGCAGCCGGCGCCAGGCTTCATCATCTTCCGGAGGCGGAGCCAGTTCTTCCGGGCTTTTATGAACCAGCCTGAGTGCGCCGGACTCACAAACACTGATGCAAAGGCCACACCCGTAACAACTTGCATGGTCCACTTCACAGAACCCATCCACCAGGCTCATGGCATGAAACGTACAGCGTTCCAGGCAGACTTCACAACCCGTACAGCGGTCCGGATCCACCACCGCATAGAAGTCAGAACGTGCTATGGAGTTTTCACTGCCGTATTCAACTAGTCCCCTCAATACCCCGCAGGAACACGTGCAGCAGTTGCATATATAATACACCTCATTCTGGGCATTATTTGTGGAGTGCACCAGTCCTTCGCGGTCAGCTTCTGCCAATATCTCCAAGGCCTCTTCCCTGGTCAGTGACTCAATCTCCGCTGATTTCTGAAATGCACCAGGTTTGGGTGAGAAGACCAGACAATTCCTGACCGTATGAGAACAACCCTGTCCTATCAATCGTTTCTGAACCCTGCAGATACAATCCAGGACACCCCATGACTGAGCCTGATCCAGGTAGGTGGAGGCTTTTTCGTAAGGCATCACATCGATATCCACGGGGATGGTTATTTCCAGCGGTATGATCCGGTGTACTGAAGGTTGGGCGAGCATGGTGCGGTGAAAGGCCTCGTGGTAATATTGTTCAAACAACTCCGCAAACTCTTTATCGATCTTAGCATTCTGGCGTTCATAGAAGCCTACCACAAACGGGATCAGATGAAACATGAACCCGCGGCCCTCCTCACGTTTCAGGTCGATCAGGCCCCGTTTTACCATGCTGATAAGCGTCGCTTTGGTTTCGGCTTCTTCCATGCCATTCTCCCTGGCAATCTCCTCCAGGGATTTGGGAGCCAGACCAAGTGTTGAAGCCAGGGCCGCATCTTCGGGTGAAAACAGCTTGGCCAGCAATTTCAGCTCCACTCCGCTCTTCGTCCTTGGGAATCCGTTTGGAATACGATCCAGCTCGTCCGCCAGCTTTTCATAGGGATTATTCATAACGCAGGGATTTAACCGGGTTGGCCGAAGCTGACTGGTAAACCCGGAGAAGCACCGTGGCCGCAGCAATTAAGAACGCCAGCAGGGTACTGATAATAAATACAGCCGGATCCAGCGATACGCGTGCAGGGTAATTCTGCAACCAGTCCTTCATAAAGAAGTATCCAAGGGGCCAGGCCGCCATGGTGGCAAGCAGGATAAGCCAGATATACTCCCGGGAAAGCACCAGCAGGACACTTGGTACGGAGGCTCCCATGGCTTTTCGTATACCCACTTCCTTGGTGCGCTGCGCCGCACTGAATGAAGCCAGTCCCAGCAATCCCAGCGCGGCAATGAATATGGCCAGCACCGAGAAGATATTGAATATGGTGGCCGTTTTTTCCTCGTTGTTGTAAAGGGCGGCCAGGTCCTCTTCCAGAAAGGTCATATGAATGGGTTCCTGTTCCCGGAACGAGTTCCAGACTTTCTCAATGTATTCCAGGGTCGATCCGGTTTGATTCCCGCTTATCCGCACCGTCATCTGATAGAACTGCTGACTGTTGAACAGTATGACCAGGGGCCGGATCTCCTGGCGCAGGGACTGGAAATGAAAATCCCTGACCACTCCGATGATAGGCAGGGGTCTGTCAGTGTCATCACCCAGTTGCGTATATAAACGCTTGTTTAATGGATCCTCGAAATTCAGGGCTCTGGCCGCTGATTCACTGATCACAAGGGCAAAGGAGTCCGTTGGATTATCCTTCTGGAACCATCTTCCCTCCACCATCTGCAATTCATATGTGTCCTTGAAATACCAGTCGGCAAAGATGTTATTGATGGCATTCGTTTCATTGGTGGAGGCCCCCTCCGGAAGATAGGCGTTGTCCCCAATTAAGCCGCCCGGCACCGCACTGGAAACGGTCACCTGCTGAATGGACGGATTCTTCAGCAGTTCCTGCCGGAAGGCATCAACCTGCTCATTCAGTACATAAATCCGGTCAATAACCACCAGGTTCTTCTTATTGAATCCCAGGTCCTTTGTCCGCAGAAGATTCATCTGCTTGTTTACCAGGATGGTACAGATAAACAAAACGATGGTTACCACGAACTGGAAGGTGACCAGGATCCTTCGCAGGGTGGCTCCACGGGCCCCTCGCATGGCTCCGCTTTTCAAAACATCGGCAGGCCGGAAGGACGAGAGGAAGAAGGCGGGATAACTACCCGAGGCAAATCCCACGAAAAGGCCGATGAACAGCAGGCCGATGACCAGTCTGAGGCTACCCAGGTCTGTCAGCAGAAGTCCTTTTCCGGTGATTCGGTTAAATCCCGGCATGCATAGCTCCACCAGCACCACGGAAAGGATCAGCGCCATTAGGGTGATCAGAAAGGATTCCACGAGAAACTGGCTGATCAGCCGGTTCTTTCCGGCACCCGCCGCCTTTCTGATTCCCACTTCCGTGGCTCTTTTTGCCGCACTTGCAGTGGACAGGTTCATGAAATTGATGGATGCGATCAGGATCAGGAACAGCGCCACCACAGAAAAAATAATCACCGAGGACCAGCTCCCGCCCGGATCGATCTCGAACTGGAGGTCCGATTTGAGGTGAATATCCTTAAGCGGTTCCAGAAAATAACCATAGGTGTTGCCTGCCGCCAGAAACTCCTCCATGGTCAGCCCTAGGAGCTCCTCCAATTCCGTTCCCATATGCTGGGCTACCAGTTCAGGGAACTTCTTTTCAAGCTCATCCGGATCAAAACCCTTTTGCAGGCGGATATAGGTGTAATTATTGTTCCCCAGCCAACGGGTTACATCGGCCAGGTAAATGGAGGTCATAGAACCCAGCATATTGAACCGGAAATGCGAGTTTTTCGGAAATCCCGTGACCACACCGGTTACTTCGTAATTCTCTTCCTGCTCACCCACCTGCAGTAACTGGCCCATCGGATCTGCGTTTCCAAAATACTTACGGGCAATCTCCTCCGTAATAACAACCGTGTTCGGCCTTTTAAGCATCTCTTCCGGATCTCCGTAGAGGACGTGGGTAGTGAAGACATTGAAAAAGGTGGAATCGGCATAGTAGAAGTACTCCTCGATAAATGCCTTTTCCCCGTACCGGACGACAGGATCCCCGTCAAAGGTATACAGACGTGTAAACTCCTCTACTTCCGGGAAATCACTCTTCAGTGTGGCACCCATGGCGGCATTGGAAAGTGCCGCCTCCATTTCATTGCCCTGTATCTTCCCCCGGATGCAGATCCGGTAAATCTCATTAAAATGCACGTTGTGCCTGTCAAAGCTGATTTCATCCAAAACAAATAAAAGGATCAGCAGGGAGCTGGTGATCCCGATAGCCAGGCCAAATAGATTAATAAGCGTATAAGCCTTGTTTCTCAAGGCATAACGCCATGCAATCAGAAAATAGTTCTTAATCATGACAGCTCTAAATAAAAACGGGCCATCTTTTCAGGGTAGGTGGTTTTAGGAATGTTTCCTAAATTGGGTCTCAATTTAAATAAATTCATCAGAAATGAAGATATATAAACGGGTTTCTTTGCATTATTTAACAATGCTTGCGGTCCTGTTAACAGGGACCACCCAGTTGTATCCCTGTACCATTATTGCAGTTGGTAAAAAGGCATCCGCCGACGGATCGGTGATTGTCTCCCATACGGATTGCGGACCCGATAACCGGATCCGGGTCGTACACGGAAGGAATTACCGGAAGGGTGAGATGGCACCCGTATACTGGGGGATCCAGGATATTTACAGGCCCCTGGACGATTACGGTGATATACTGGGGTACATTCCACAGGTGGAACGGACCTATACGTATTTCCATTCGGCCTATCCCCATATGAACGAGCACCAGC
>CAYRLP010000309.1:0-4447 GCA_964424935.1 uncultured Bacteroides sp. | reverse complement strand
GGACCAGTCCTTCGTGATTGCAGTGAGCAATGTGAACGATGCTCCCACCTTTACTTCCACCCCCATCACCACGGCCACCCAGGGGGTCCTCTACAGCTATACGGCCACGGCAGTGGATCTGGACGGGAACACCCTCACTTTCAGTGCACCCGTGCTCCCCGCCTGGCTGAACTTCGATGTCGCCACCCATGTTCTGAGCGGAACTCCGGGCAACGGGAACGTTGGAAACAACGCAGTGACCCTGCGGGTCAGCGATGGAACAGCGAGTACGGACCAGAGCTTCGTCATCGTGGTAGGCGACACCAACGATCCGCCCTCCTTTACCTCCACACCTGTTACGGTTGCGACCCAGGGGACGCAGTACAGCTACACGGTCATTGCAACGGATCCGGACGGGAATGCCCTGACCTACAGTGCACCGGTGCTCCCGGCGTGGCTCAATTTCAATACCACGACCCATATCCTGAGCGGAACACCCGACGGCACCCAGGTGGGGGACCACCCGGTAACGCTGCGGATCAACGACGGAACCGTCGATGTGGACCAGTCCTTTGTGATCACGGTTGCCAACATCAACGACGCGCCGACCTTTACATCCACCCCGAATCCCACGGCGCATGTGGGATTGCCCTATTCTTACACGGCAACGGCCATCGATGTGGACGGGGATCCCATCACCTATTCCGCACCGTTGCTGCCGGGCTGGTTATCCTTCAATACTACTACCCATACCCTCAGTGCCACGCCGGGATATGCACAGCTGGGGGACCACAATGTGACCCTGCGGGTTTCCGATGGAAGCCTTGCCACCGATCAGTCCTTTGTCCTCAGCGTCATCGAGGACAACAGTGCACCTGGTTTCACCTCGGATCCGGCGACTACCGCTGAGGTGGGCACGGCCTACATCTATACCATGACAGCCGTGGATCCGGATGGGGATGCCCTGACCTTTACAGCTCCTTCCATCCCGGCATGGCTGACCTTCTATGATGCCACCAACGTGATCAGCGGTACCCCTGCCATGGGGGATATCGGTCAGTATACCATCACACTCCGGGTATCTGACGGCCATTTGACGGCCGACCAGACCTACTATCTGACGGTTGTAAAAGGAAATGATCCTCCGGCGTTCACCTCCTCGCCGGTTACTTCTGTTGTTGAAGGCGCCTACTACGAATATGTGGCCATCGCAGAAGATGTGGATGGAGATGCGCTCACCTACAGTGCGCCCACGAAACCCATATGGACCACATTTAACAGCAGCACCCACACCCTGAGCGGAACACCGGGTAACCAGGATGCTGGGAATTACGGTGTAACCCTGAGGGTTTCGGATGGAACGGCAACGGTGGATCAGAATTTCACCATTACGGTGGAAAACGGAACCGGCATCGGGGATGAAAACGCACCACGCATGATGCTGGTCTATCCGAATCCTACCGATGGCCGGTTCTTTGTAGAACTGAACCGGACCTTTGAGGAAGCGGTGATCCTGCAAGTGATCGATGCAACCGGTAGGGTGTTCCTGCAAAAGGAGATCCCGCCCCATCAGTTGCTCCTGGAAGAGCTGGACCTGAGCGCTGAGCCGGCCGGCATATATTTTATCCGGATCAATCATTCCACGGGACTGGTCCTGGGCAAGGTCATCCTGCATTAGGCGATGAATTCGGGGCCATGTACAGAACATATCCGGGCCACATACGGACCATATCCGGACCATGTCCGGGCCCTGTTTAGCGATGGCGGTTCACATCCAGTTCGATGCCTCCCTGCCGGGCCAGTTTGTTGAGCCGGTACTTGAATGTAAGCATCACGTAGCGGCCGATGGTGTTGGAACGGGTTTCACGCAGGTAGTTCAACTCACTGATCCGTTCCACATTCTGGTTCCTGTTGAGCAGATCAAAGCTGGAAAGGGTCAGCACCCCCCGGTTGTGGGCCAGGAACGAATAGCTGGCTTCTGCACGCAACAGGGGGATCCGGAGGATATCGGTCGTTCCCAGGTCCGAATAGCTGGTTACATCCGCGGTCAATTCAAAATGCCATTTCTCGGTCGGGGAATACCTCAGGTCGGTGAACCAGGAGAGATCCGCATAACGGTTATTGAGCGTCTCCTGGATGTCATACCAGGTATGGGTCACGTTGATCCCAACACCGGTCTCCACATCCCAGCGCTTTTTCTTTCGGTTGTCCGCGCTGAGTGAATAGCGCTGGCTCAGGGTGTGGTAGATATTGCGGACCCCGTTGACCAGGCTCTGTCCCCGGTTCCAGTTCTCTTCCGCATCCAGGTTGATTTTGATCCCCAGCTTCCGGATGGGAGTGGAAAAATCAAGATTCAGACCGGAGTTGTAGTCCCGGTCCACGTTGGTCAGGGTGGCCATCTGCACCAGGTCGTCGGTCACCGTGGTGGACCAGTTGATCTTGTCATGAGTGTACCCTCCTCTCAGTGACAGCATAAAGGAGGTAAAGGAAAACTGGTCAAAAATCAGCCAGTGTATCATAACCGTGTGGCTGTATTCGGGACGGAGAGCGGGATTTCCATAATAGATATTCAGGGGATTTAGGGCATTGATTACCGGAAGCAACTGGTTCACTGTGGGTGTATTCACCGACGAAGCATAGTTGAAGTTGATTTTCCGACCCGTACCGGGAGTATAATCCCAGGATAATGAGGGGACGAAATAGCTCAGTCTTCCTGTGGGATAGGACCCGCCATTGAGTTGGTTCTCCAGGTTCCCGAATTCCCCGGCTATCCCGATGGAAAGTTGTGATTTACCTTTATTCCACCGGAAACTGAGTCCGGGCCTGATCCAGCTGTAACGACTGTCGAAGGCGGGGCTTACCGAATCCACAGGCGTCATGCCATTTTCAAGGGATCCCTGCACACGGTCCAATCCCTCCCCACTGGTTCCCGCACTGACCCGCGGATCGAGATAGAGTCCTTTCCCGATCCTCTGGGTGTAGGCGGCCGCCAGTGAAAGGCTGAGCTGATCGGTCCGGTTGTCCTGATAGGGATTGTAAATTTCTTCTTCCTGGTTCCTGACATAGTCGGTCCGGCTCTGGATCCGGATTTGATCTAATCCTCTGGAAACACTTGCATCGCCTGAAAACTTCAGCACCGATCTGTGCTTGCCCATCATCCGGTAATAGGTGCCTGACAGGTCTCCACCGATCCGGTCCCGTTCCTCCCCCCTGTGGCTGAGCTGGCTGCTGACAAGCTCTTCAGCGGTCCAGTTCTCGGTCTCCTGCACACGGGTCAGGTCGTTGTACATCAAACGGATATTTCCATTGAATATCAGGTTCTGGGTGGAATCGATCCTTCTTCTCAGGCCAAAGTTGATGCGGTGGGACCGGTCCCCGTTATTCTGTTCCGTCCGGTCCCCCGTGCGAAAGGTCCCCTCCGGGGTATACCGCTCCGTAAGCATCTCCTGCTCCAGATCCCTGTCGCTGCCGTTGACCAGGTAGGAAATATAGGTCCGGTTCTCCGGATTGGTGGCATAGGACAGGTTGAGTCCCCCGGCTCCTGAAGAGGCCAGTCCGTCCACGGGCTGACCGAAATTGATGGGAAAGGCGCCTGATCCTCCGATGGAGATCCGTGCCGATCCGCCCCCTCCGCTCATGGCAGCAATCCCTCCCTGGAAATCCAGATAATCACTGAAGGAAAACCCGTACTCGTTCACATTGTTGATCATTCCAAGTCCGGCCGCCTGGAACCGGTCCGTAAATCGGTAAACCTTCGCGCTGGCCTTGTAGTGTTGACCGGTTCCATACCCACCCAGCACATCTCCGAACACCCCCTTCTTCCTATCCTCCTTCAGTTCCAGGTTCAGGGTTTTGTTTCTGGTTCCGTCATCGATTCCGGTGAATTCCGATTCGTCCGATTTCTTGTCATACACCTTGACCTTGTTGATGGCATCGGCCGGAATATTCCGGGTGGCCACCGTGGGATTGCTCCCGAAAAACTCTTTGCCATCCACATAGACGGTGTTTACATCCTCTCCCAGGGCCTTGATGTTGCCCGCACGATCCACTTCCACTCCGGGCAGTTTCTTCAGCAGCTCCTCAGTCATGGCATCCGGACGGGTCCTGAATGCAGCTGCATTATATACCACGGTATCGCCATGGATCTGCAGGGGTACGGCCTCCCCGATCACTTCGGCTCCCTCCAGATTTACCGGCAGGGGCTGCATGACGATATCCCCCACATCCGGTCCTTCAGCCCTGGGAAGGGCGATGGGATGGTAGAAGGTACTGAATCCCATATAGGAGGCCTGCAGAAGATAGGAGCCCTCACGAATATTTCGGATTTCAAATCTTCCCGCTGCATCAGTGATCCCGAAAAATTCCATGGTGGAATCTGATGGATTCAGCAGCACAACGGTTCCGGAAGCCAGGGGTTCTGCCTGCTCGTCAAACAGCTTACCGGTCAGCATGAAGCCCTGGCCAAGGG
>CAYRLP010000308.1:0-4454 GCA_964424935.1 uncultured Bacteroides sp. | reverse complement strand
GGGTACCAGTTTCCGGTTCTCCCTGCCGGTGGCAAATATCGCCTGATTTCGCATAAGAAAAATGAATGGCACCCGGGTTTTTGAAGCAAGGTCATTTTCCATGAGGGAGGAGTTTAAACTCCCTCTCTTTTATGGCTTGCTCCTGGGAGCATTTGCAGCCTGGCAGTCTCTATTCAACGTACACCTGGACGGGATCGGGTTCAGCAGCATGCAGATCGGGATCCTGAACGGTATCTTTATTTCCACTTCGGCTGTAGTGGTACCTTTCTGGGGGATGTTTGCGGATAAATACGGGGGAAACAGGATCCTGCTGCTCCTGACGGGGATATGTACGGTACTTGTTTTCCTGATCGGTAAGACCCATACCTTTCCCTGGATGGTTCTGTATATTTCTCTCATCTCATTCTTTCACCAGCCTTCCGGAGCGGTTGTGGATGGGTTGAACATGGGATTCGTCAAGGAGAATCCGAAATTCTCATTCGGACAGTTCAGACTCTGGAGCTCGGTGGGTTACGCTTCCCTGTCCCTTATTGTGGGATACCTGGCCAGGCACGGGACTTCCGTCATTTTCAGGGTCTCTGCCGGTATGTTTCTTCTGTTGTCCCTGGTGAACCTTGTCACGCTCCCTGCAAATCCGGTAAAGGGCCGGAGCCTGGTGAACTTTCGAAGTTTCGGAATATTCTTCCGGAACAGGCAGATGTTTCTCTTTCTGATGATCATTCTGTTTTTCGGGATTTCCGTCGCACCATTGATGGCCTTTATTAATCTGTATTATAAGGATATCGGGGCTTCCTCCTCCTTTATCGGCTGGGTGCTTTTCATACAGGCCGTTCCTGAAATACCTGCCTTCATTGTGAGCTCCCGGATCGTAAAGCGTATCGGAGCCGAACGTACGATCCTTCTGGCCATGGGGGTCTCCTTTTTAAGGATGGTGCTGTACGGATTGATCCACTTGCCGGAAGTTGCCATCATCTTCAGTATTTTTCACTGCATCACCATTGCTTTCTTTCTGCTTGGGATCGTCGAATACATCCAGGCCCGCACCCCTGCCCATCTTCGTACCACCGGTCAGGCCCTGATCTGGGCTTTCCACTACGGGGCGGGAGTAAGTCTTGGAAATATCCTTCTGGGTTATTTGCGCGGGACCGTGGGGATGCTTCATGCCATGCACATCCACGCCGTCCTTGCCCTTGTGATTACGGCCCTGACCGTTCTGTTTTTCAGATACTCCAAAGAGAGATCCTATTTTTATTGATTGAATGGTGTAATAATTCCGGGATTTTGATACTAAAGGGTATAAACAGATAAGAATCGGGAATAGTTCCCATCAAACATCTTCACATGGAGAATCAGGAGGAAATCTTTATTACCATATTCGATGAATACCGGGATAAGATACTCAGGCTCTGCTTTGCATACCTGGACAACCGCAGTTATGCGGAAGATATGTTTCAGGAAGTTCTGATGGCCATCTGGCTTGGACTGAAAACATTCAGAAAGGAGTCCTCCTATGGCACCTGGGTGTACCGGATCACGGTGAATACCGTGTTCCTGTTCAACAGGCGGGAACACAAGCGAAAACCGGGGGAGATGCGGGACACGGTGGTGGATACCTCGGTGAATGAGATGGAGCACAAGATCCGTGAGGAGAAACGGCTAAATCAGCTGTATGATGCTATCTCCTCCCTGGAGGAGTTTGACCGGATTCTTATTGGACTCTATCTGGAACAGTTGAAATACGAAGAGATTGGATCGATCCTGGGGATCAGCGCAAATCATGTGGGTGTAAAGATCAGCCGGATCAAGGAAAAAATAATGAAACAATTAAATCGATAGCTATGGAACCTCTGGTGGAACTCTGGAATCAGGCCGTGATTGATGAGTCCGAAATGGACCGGACCTATAAGCAGGAGGATCTGGTCCCTCTGATCATCAACCTGGAAAAGAAGCAGCAGCAACTGCTCAGAATGAAAACGCTGAGCGTGCTTATACTGCTTCCGGCCATCGCCATTATTTTTCTGAACAGGTCCCCCTTGACCCTGAATGGTCTTGCCGGTCTGCTGATTCTGATGGTAAGTGTAGTGGTTGTGGTTATTTTGCTGAATCGCCTGCGTTTCAGAATCACCTATGAGGAGCGCGGTCTTACCACCCTGGAACTGGCAGGTATCGCTGAGCGCAAGATTTACATGGAGAAGAGGTTGTTTACGACCTTTTTACCCCTTTTTATGGTAGTGGCTGTAGCCGGCTTCAACCTGATGTATGTGGATTACTTTGCCGGGGAGGAGCCAGCAACCCGTTTGCTATACCACCTGGTGATGTCCAGCGGACTCGTACTGGCTTTTGTTCTGGGATTGTTTGTGCGGATCCGCAGGTTTCATAAGCAGTTCCTTCCCGTATTGTCCCGGATCCGGAAATTTGAAAAGCAGGCAGAGGGGGACACGGAATAACGCAAAGGACAGAACTTAATCAGTCAGGGACCTGCCGGTCATCTGCTCCAGTTCGCTTATTGAGATCATAGACCCGGGTTGAAACTGCTGGGAGGCCATATAGCTCTTCAGACTGTAGAGCAGTTGTCTGGCTTCCAGCCTGTTCTCAGAACCGGAAAGCAGATCTGCACCACATACGATGATTTTTCCTTCGCCTGCACGGGCTTCGAATATAAGTCCCAGCGAGCGATTTTCAAACCAGTCGTCGATGACGCGGATAATCGGATTTATCTTATTCTCAAACTTATTCAGAATAATGGCCTGGCCATGGTGCAGCGCATCCCACCATTGCCAGTTGGAGTGGTATTCGGTTGGGAATCCGGCAAACGCGGGATGCCCAGGATCGCATAAGATTCCCAGGGTGTGCGGTGCCTGCCCCTGTGTCCATGAGGTGTTCCAGAATATGGAGGAGAAACCAAGCGCAATATTTCCTCCAAATTCTTCCGAAAGGGAATGCGCGGGTAAGGACCAGAGGACCTTACCTCCGTTCTCCAGCATTTCCAGGGCAGCCTGATCCAGTTGTGAGGTCACATGGATATCCGGGGCATCTAACTCTGGCAGTTCTTCTGGGAATACCCAGAGATCCCAGCTGTTGGAGAACTGATTTACGGAGACTTCGAGGATGAGTTTTTCCGGCGTAGCGACCTGGTCCAGTCCGACCCGGATCGTACCTGCGACCTGGTTGTTGTCCAGCAGCAGTTCCTTCATTTCAAAACGGCCTTCGGCGACAAGGGCTCCCTCGAGGGAACCTAACTTCCAGCGGATCTCAGGATCTGACAGTTTCTCACGGCCAAAATGTGCCACCTCTACGACCGCTTCTAATGAGTCCCTGTTTGAGAAAATCCGTTTCTGCATGCGGACCAGGGGGACCGTTTCGTTACAGAAACGGCTGTATTCCCCGGGGGTGATATACCCCTTCTCCTCCCAGAACGGATTCAGGACCCCCACAAGCGCAGTTCCCTGTCCCGGAAAATCATGCAGATCAAGCAGCTGGAACCCGGCCATTCCAGGCGTCCGCAGGGCAGCTTCAATATCCGCCTTGTAACAGAGTGCCTGCAACTTGCCGGATGCCAGCAGGAAACTGTCGGCCAGATGTCCGATCCCATGTTCCTCCAGGGTCTCCCTGAAAATTTCAAAATTCCTGGGCTTCAGATTGCCGTCGTATTCAGGGATCTCTTTGAAATCGGGATAGACGCACCACTGTCCGATTTCATGACTCACATAGGGCATTGATACCGGTTGGACGGTGCTTCTGAAGTCGAAGGTTGTCTGGGGGGCCTGTTTGTTGATGATGCTGTTCAGTCCCTCCCCCCATCTCTGTATACGTGCATTTGAATCGCTGAAGTAATCGGCCGATTCCAGGTAGGGCCAGCCGGCTCCTGCCGTATATACCCGTCTGGGATCCCTCTCTTTAAAATAGCTGACGAATTTGTCCAGATACGCCTTCTGATTTGCGCCTCCCGGCTCGTTTCCATGGGTCATCAGACAAAAGGAAGGGTGGTTCCCGTATGCATCCAGGATATGTTCAGCTTCTTCATAGAGCCACGCATCAATGGGCTGTCCGTCACCCAGTGTAGGCCCGGCATTCACCCAGCTTGAGCACTCGACCTGCAGGTAGATCCCCAGCTTATCGGCAGCATCAAAGGCGGCTTCGGGCGGACACCAGGAATGGAAGCGAATGTGGTTCAATCCATGGGCCCTGGCCTGGATGAAGATCTTTTCCCACGAATCGATGTCGGTAGGAGGATAACCGGTTTTAGGAAATATACTGCACTCCAGGGTCCCTCTGAGGAAAAGCGGCCGGCCATTGATGGTGAACCGTTTCCCCTGGGCTTTGAACTCCCGCAGCCCAAAATCAAGGGATTTTTTATGGGTCCCTTCGGACGAACGCAGTTCCAGATTCATCCGGCAGAGATTGGGACTGAATTCATCCCACAGGGCAGGGGAGGGTCCCATGGGATAGGACAG
>CAYRLP010000307.1:0-4459 GCA_964424935.1 uncultured Bacteroides sp. | reverse complement strand
CCGGAGGCACCTTGGTGAGGGGACTTTTTTCGGAGGACACAGACGACGAGCGACTGACGAAGACTGGCTGGATGACGTATCCGTTTTTGGAGGCGGCGACAGAATCGTCAATTCACAGAACTTCCAGGGAGGGAAGCTCACACATGTGTTCGGAGGGTCCAAGGTTGATTTTTCCCGCGCAAAACTGGCGCCTGGAAGAAACAATCTGGAGGTGGTCATGATTTTCGGGGGGACCAAGCTGATCGTGCCAGAGAGCTGGAGTGTGAAGATGGAGGTGACCTCGGTCTTTGGAGGATTCTCTGATAAACGGATCAAGACCATGGTGGTTTCAGAATCGGACCGGAGCCTTTACATTACCGGGGTGAACGTATTCGGTGGCGGGGAGATTGTTAACTACCACTGAGAATGAGCCATCCGATTACCGGTAACCGAAGATCTGTATTGATCTATTCGCTGGTGTGGCTGATGGTTTCAGCCATTCTGGGGGTGCCCTATTACTATGTTCTTCACTTTACGGTGCCTGTAGTCATTATCGATCCACTGGTTTCCAGCCTTTCATTTGGTTTCATGGGTCTTCTAGCCTGGTATCCCACGCGTTATATCCCGTTCCAGAAGCAATCCCCCCTCTATTCCGTACTGGCCCACGTGGTAGCCGGTATCGTAGTACTGGGGAGCTGGGTCATATTTACGGTAGCTTTAATGAACGGGGTGTTCAGCAATCAGTTGGATTACATTGAATTTTTAAACCAGACCGTTGCATGGAGAGCCATGCTGGGAGGTTTGATCTACCTGGCTCTTGTGCTCATATACTACCTGGTCTCCAACAGTCAGAAGCTACAGGAAAGAACCCAGCAGGAAGAACGGTTAAAAGGACTGGTCAGGGATGCGGAACTGAATATGCTAAAATCACAGATCAATCCCCATTTTCTTTTCAACTCCCTGAATTCCATATCATCACTGACCATGTCCAATCCGGAGGAGGCCAGGGAGATGATCATCAGGCTGTCAGATTTCCTCAGATATTCCCTGAAACACAGGGAAAACGAGTTTGTACCTCTCAGCGAGGAACTGGGGAGAATGAAAGATTACCTGGCTATTGAGAAGATCCGCTTTGGTGAAAAACTCCTGTATGAATTTGATATTGACAGCGTTTGTGAACGATTTCCCGTACCCACGATGATCTTCCAGCCCCTTTTTGAAAATGCCATTCGTCACAGTGTTTATGAAAGCGTGGAGCCGGTGACCCTCAGGTTTAAATGTAGCGCGGACAAGGAGCATATGAAAGCGGTCATTACCAACGATTATGATCCGGAGGTTCCCACAAGAAAAGGAACCGGTGTAGGGCTTCAGAATGTCCGGCAACGTATTGCGCTCGCATACCAGGATAAGGGTGCCGTAAAATGGGGCGGTGAGAATGGGGTTTTTACTGTTACTATTTTATTTCCTCGTATATTTAAATAGAAATGAGTTCTAGAAAACTAATTATAGTAGAAGATGAACGTCCTGCCAGGGACCTGTTAAAGACCTATCTGGGAGAATTTCCGGAGATGGAGCTTCTGGGTGAATATGATAACGGGTTTGACGGCTTGAAGGCCATCAATGAGTTAAAACCGGATGCCATTTTCCTTGATGTTCAGATGCCCAAACTGACCGGATTTGAACTGCTGGAGGTACTTGAACATCAACCGGAGGTGATTTTCACCACGGCTTATGATCAGTATGCCATCAGGGCCTTTGAGCAGAATGCGGTGGACTATCTGTTGAAACCTTTTTCCAGGGAACGGTTCAGGGAGGCCATCAGGAAGCTGGATCAGCGCCTGAAGTCAAAGGCAGAGGGCACCCAGAAGAAAAGCAGTATAGAAAAAATACGCCAGCACTTTGCTGAAAGCGATGAGAAGCTGCACCGTGTGGTCATTAAGAAATCGGGTAAGATTCATGTAATTTCCACCAGTGATATCAATTTCCTGGAGGCTCAGGACGATTATGTCATGGTCTATACGGATGAAGGCAAATACCTGAAGCAGCAAACCATGAAGTATTTTGAGCAACATCTGGATAGTCAGCAGTTTGTGAGGGTACATCGTTCATATATTGCGAATGTTGCCTGTATTGAACGGATAGAACCCTACGAAAAGAGTAACTTTATACTGATCCTGAAGGATGGAAACAAGGTGCCGGTGAGCCGGGGAGGCATGCAGGTACTCAAAGAGAGCTTAGATTTCTAAAGGAACCAGAGAAGGATGACACTGCAAATCGAGGAAAAGAATCTGAATAAATTCATCGTCGTGGGGGACCGGGTTCTGATCAAGCCGAAAAACCAGCAGGAGATGACCAAGTCAGGATTGTACCTTCCACCGGGTGTCCAGGAAAAGGAAAAAATTCATTCCGGGTATGTATTGAAGGTCGGCCCAGGTTATCCCATTCCGGCCATACAGGATTCGGATGAGCCCTGGAAGGACCGGGGAGATGATGTGAAATACGTTCCACTTCAGCCGAAGGAAGGCGACCTGGCCATATATCTTCAGAAGAGTGGTTATGAAATTGAGTTCAACAATGAAAAATATGTGATCATCCCCCATTCGGCCATCCTGATGCTCATCAGGGATGAAGACCTTTTTAAGTAGGTTTGCCGGACTTCCATCGGCCGCTTTTCCGCAACGCCTGATCCAGGATCCACTCAATCTGTCCGTTTGTACTCCGGAATTCGTCCGCCGCCCACTTTTCAAGCGCTTCCATTTTTAACGGATCAATCCGGAGTACAAAAGCTTTCTTTTTACTCATATCACTGATGCAGCGTGCCTGTATTAACGACGGGACTGGGATCCTTATCTCCGCACAACACCACCATCAAATTACTGACCATTGCTGCTTTTTTCTCTTCATCAAATTCTACGATCTCTTTTTCCGACAGCTGTTCCAGGGCCATCTGAACCATGGATACGGCTCCTTCCACGATTTTGAACCTGGCTGCCACCACGGCAGTGGCCTGTTGTCTCCGTAGCATGGCCCCCGCAATCTCCTCCGCGTAAGCAATGAAGTTGATCCGTGCTTCAATCACATGGATTCCTGCGATCTCCAGCCTTTCCCGGATTTCTTCCTCCAGCTCGTGATTGACTTCATGACCGCCTCCCCGGAGGGTGATCTGGGCATCGTGATCCTCAAAATTATCATAGGGATAGATCCCGGCCAGCTTTCTCAATGCGGTTTCACTCTGCACATATACAAAGTGAACGTAGTCGTCCACTTCAAAGGCCGCCTTATAGGTGTCTTCAACCTTCCAGACCAGGACACAACCTATTTTTATGGGATTGCCAATCTTGTCATTGACCTTGATGGTTTCGCTGTCAAAATTTCTTGCACGCAGGGAGATTTTCTTCCGCACAAAGAAGGGATTGACCCAGAACAGGCCATTTCGCTTAATCGTTCCTTTGTATGCCCCGAAAAGGATCAATACAGCCGATTCATTGGGATTGACCACCGTGAATCCGATGACTGTCAGGAATACTACAAAGCTAAGTGTAATTCCCAGCCAGACGATACCGTCCATATAGCTGAGGATTGCACCAACGATGAGACCCAGCAGAACCAGCAGCATCAGATATCCGGATGCTGCCCTGTAGGTTTTTTCTTGATTTTTCATGGGATGCTGTTTAATGATATTAAAATGATATCATAAAGATATCGCACATTTTGAAAATATGCAAGGGGATGACATATGTTGTACAGAAGGAAGGATTCAATTGTTTACAAGGAGGGACACGGTCATTCTGAGGGGTGCTCCAGGCATTCCTGGTGTCTGAAGCAGCTGATCAGGTGGTCGTTTACCAGGCCGGTGGCTTGCAGATGTGCATAAATGATGGTAGAACCCAGGAATTTGAACCCCCTGCGCTTCATATCTAAGGCAATGGTATCTGAGAGGGGGGTAGTTGCAGGTAATTCCGACAGGTTCGTAAAGTGGTTCACCACCTGTTTGCCATCCGTAAAGCCCCACAGGTAGTTGGAAAAGGTCCCGTATTGTGCCTGGATTTCCAGGAAGCTTTGGGCATTTGTGATGGATGATTCAATCTTCTTCCGGTTCCGGATAATTCCCGGATCCTGAAGCATCTTCTGAATCCGGTCCTCGTTATAATGAGCCACCAGTTCCGGATCAAATCCGTCATAGGCACTCCGGTAACCTGATCTTCTTTTCAGGATGGTCAGCCAGCTCAGTCCGGCCTGAGCTGATTCCAGAACCAGAAACTCAAACTGTTTTCTGTCATCCCGGACGGGAACTCCCCATTCCAGGTCGTGATAGGTGATATAGATGGGGTCTGAAGCAGGCCAGCCACAACGTATTTTCTCAGTCATATTCCAAGATAAGGAATCTTCCGGATTTATTTAGAATTGATATAACAACGAGTTTAAAAAATAGCTTGTTACCATTATTGACGAGTATAAGGATCTGTAGTGTTTACATGGA
>CAYRLP010000306.1:0-4462 GCA_964424935.1 uncultured Bacteroides sp. | reverse complement strand
CATCAGGAGGGACCCTATGAAGAACATCAGTCGGTACATACGGCCTCCAGGTTTAATTTATTCGAACGTACCGTCAGTTTATGAAATCCCGACTCCTGGATGATCAGCGTGAACTGAAAGGTCCTCAACGTTTTTCCGGCCAGGGAGTTACTTGCGGTGGAGACCAGCCTGATCTGTGTGGGAGCCATATCATTATCGATCCATTCATAGCTGATCCGGAATTCTGAATGGAGGAACTTCCAGAAGGGTGCCAGCAGGTCCTGCATCCCCAGGAGGGGCTGACTGTAAATAAGATTCAGGGGATATTTGTCGGTAAGAACCAGGTCCTGGTAAAATCCCTGCTGTACCTGGAAAGCGGCCAGAAAGAAATAGTACAACAGGCTCTTCTTGTCTCCCGTAAAATGGGTAAAGAAGAGGAGATTACCGTCATTGGTGAAATAGGCCACGGCACCGGACTCCTGACAGCGGATGTAGGCATTGTTATAGGGATCTGTATCGACCTCCCAGCTGGCTGTGCGCCTCTTCCCGTTTACGTTCACATCGAAGTGGAAACGTTTTCCGGGAATGAAATGAAATGCCTTGTGCAGCAGTTCATTTTGTTCAATATTGGATACCTGATCGCCCGCAGACGGGATCTTGAATGACTTCAGTTCGAAGTGGTCCTCCAGATGGAGAATGTGGTAACTGAAGGGATATTCCATGGTGACCGATCCGATGTACGGACTTCCCTGAACCTGGAAATGGAGATGGGGGTACGGGGATCTCCCAGAGTTTCCGCAGCGGCCGATCTCCTCACCCTCTTTCACGGAATCCCCCTCCTTCACTTTCACGGATCCCTCCTTCATATGGCTGAGGGAGGTATAGAGGTGATCCGCATGCTTGATAATGACGGTGTTCCCCCAGTTGTTCTTCAGATTGACCTCTCCGATCACGTTGTCCGGGATCCGGTCTTCCACAAAAACTACCGTTCCGTCGGCCGGCGCCAGGACCATCTTGTCGTAACAATAATAATCGGTCGCTATGTCACCGCTCCCCATGTATTGGCTGTTCTCCGTATCGGTAATCACAAAATCCCAGGCATGCCTGTATTCCTCCTTATGGGTATGATCCCCGTCATGCCCCTGGGAGACGGTCCATATACCGAAAAAGGGCAGGACAATGGGTTGCTTTTCATGCTGTTGGAACCGGACCACATCGTTATGGAACGCATATAGGTTCTTTTCCGGTGCATTATGCTGTATCAACACTTCCGAGAGGTGCTGTGAGGGCCGTAGCCTGAACTTCAGGGCATAGAGGAAGAGCAGGACCACCATATTGAAGGGCAGGGAATAGATGGGCAGGCGGAACACGGCGAATACACCGGAAAGGCTGAGGGTGATCATGGCCACGATGGGGATCAGCAATACCACCCAGAGATAGGATCTTTTTGAAGGAATGATAAAAAAGCCCCCGATGGCAATGGAGGTCAGGATGTAATTGAATCCGATATAGCTGTAGCTGAGTTCCGAAATATTGGCACCAATGAGATCATAAAACAGGTATGCGGTATAGAATCCGATCAGTGAGAGGGAAAAGGAGATCCTGGAATAGAACAGCAAGCCCAGGCTGAGCAGGATCCCCGACAGCAGGTTGTACTGAAAAAGGATGGCCCCCAGGGAAATAAAATAGACCCGTAGCGATTTGGGAAGTTGCAGATCGTACCACCATTCGTAGATCCGGACCAGGGGATCGCCCCCGATGGTATACAGGTCATTGAAGGTGTAAATACCCCTTTCGCTGATCCCCAGTGCTGTGAATTCTTTGGTCGCCAGGGTCATGATCCAGATGGAAATCAGGAAAGGAATAGAGAGGTAGGGCAGGGCATATTTACCGATGACCCCCTGCAGGGATACGGCGATGAGCAGGGTCAGGATGGCAGCCATGAGGATGATCAAAGTCAGATGGACCGAGGGCTGGAAATAGACCCCCAGGCCCAGACCCACCAGCAGACTGTTAAATCCGAACACGCCCTTTGAAATGGTCCGCTTATCAAATCCAAGAAGAAATCCTGCCAGGTTTGTGGTGATCACGGAAAGCAGGCCCATCAGTCCAGCATTGAGGTCAAAGAATGTGACCACCAGAAGGATCCATGAAAAAAGCCTTTGATCCGAAAAGAAGACCTGGCCATAACTGTTGGGAATGGCTTTCAGGAACAGTCTGATGTTATTTGATGCTTTCAAAACGGTTCGTGCTGCGTTTCACCCGGCTATTTAAGGTGGTCGGGGATCACCTCCTGCTGGCGGATCAGTTCCATGTTCTCCTGTTTGCGGATCAGGTGGGGTTTCCCCGAACCATCGATCAGGACCACATTGGGCCGCAGGGTAATGAACTGCATCCACTGGGTCATGTTGTAAGCCCCTATCCGTTTGATGACGAACTGGTCGCCCTTTTTCAGCAGGGGGAACTGAATGGCTTCCCGGACCACATCAATGTTCATGCACAGGGGACCATAGATAGTGGTCTCTTCCATATGCTCCGAAACAGGTGCTGCTGGGTATACTTCGTGCTCGTACCAGAAGGAGGTGAAGAGCAGGTTCACCCCCACATCCACAATGGTGGCACGGTTTCCGTTGGAAAGCCGTTTGTTGGCGATTACCGTTCCAAGCAAGTATCCGGCATCATCAACGAGCGCTCTTCCGCTTTCCAGGATCAGCGTGGGCAGGTTCTTCGGATTCAGCTGGGAGTTCAGGATGGCCGAGGAGATGGCTTCCGCATACTCTTCGAAGGAAGGTACCGTATCCGTCCCCGGATAGTAGGCTCCCTTGAGGGTATTCCGGGAGGCAAATCCCCCGCCCAGGTCCAGGTATTTCATGGCCACCCCGTATTTCCTCTCGATACCAAGGGCCAGGTCGGCCAGCTTTCCGGCTGCCACCTTGTAAGCACTGGACGCCAGCATGTAGGTTCCGATATGGGTGTGCAGTCCCACCAGGTCCAGTTTCTCATTGATCATGATCCGGTTGATCGCATCCCAGGCATCCCCGTTCTCATAATTGAATCCGAAGCGGTCCCACATGGGGTACACGCCCGTATCCATGTTGATACGGATGGCCACTTTAGGGCGCTTCCCGGAATGTTCGGCAATGGCAATAACGGAATACATTTCATCGAAGTGATCGATATGGATCAGGGAGTCGTTCTCTATGGCTTTTTTCAGGTCTTCATCGGTCTTATCCGGACCATTGAATATGATCTGGCTTCCCTTTACGCCATTCTGGAGCGCCTTGTCGTATTCAAATCCGGAAACCACCTCTGCCCAGGATCCTTCCTGGTGAAAAATACGGCATACGGCGTCCAGGTAATTGGTTTTGTAGGACCAGGCAAACTGGACCTTGGGATACCTGGTCTTAAAAGCATGGGCAGCCTGCTTCTGCTTTTCCCGGATGGTAAGCTCCGAGATCACGTAGAGGGGTGATCCGTACTGGGCCAGAAGGTCCTTCACGGGCACATCATCGATATGCGTAACGGGTTCGGCCTGTGTTTTCATCCCGAATTTACTGGGCATCCCGGCCTGCAGCTTCTTTATAAATGGTCTTTCAAACGGTTTCTTTTCCATGGTGTATGCTTATAATTCTCCCAGGGTGGAGAGTTTTTCAAATTCTTTCAGATTGGTAATCAGATCATAGGAATACCGGACAAACATTTTCCCCACCTCATAGTCTTCAAAGGGGCTCACCTCCTCTCCCAGAGCCAGCTTCACCAGTGCTTCGGGAAGGTTCTGTCCGGCTCCCACCGCCAGGTAAACCCAGGCAGGGATCCTGGGGTTAATTTCGATTATGAACAGTTCGTTCTTACTGGATTTAACGATCTCCAGTTCCATGCCGCCGCGCCATTTCATGGACCTGATAATTTTGTGGGTCAGCTCAAGCAGTTTGGGATCGTCCAGCGTGATGCCCGACCAGGCCTTGCCCTTATCGGTGATATACTGCTTACGCATGGGAACCGCCCCTATGGTGTTCCCTTTTCCGTCACCCAGTGCCACCACATTGACTTCGGTTCCCTTGATGAACTCCTGTATAATGATAGGGAGACCCCATTTGGCGCTGATCTTGTTGAAGTTCATCCGTACCTGTTCTTCATTGTAGGCCAGGAATGCATCATAGAACTTGCCTTTGACCATCAACGGATAGTCGAATTCTTCCTTCAGAGTCTCTATTTCGCCGATCCGGGTGATGGATTTGCTGAAGGGGACCAACAGGCCGTATTTTTCACCGAATTCCGGCAGGTTGGACTTGTGCCTTTCTTCAAACTGCTCCAGGGTGGGTAGAAAGGTACGGATGCCGGCCTGCTCCAGAATCTTTCCGGCGCGCATAAAGGCATACAGTTCTGCATCAAAATTGGGGATCAGCACATCGATGGGATCTTTCTTATGGATATCCAGAATGCGCCTTACGAGTACATCGGATCCTTCCGATGGGTAGGGCAC
>CAYRLP010000305.1:0-4468 GCA_964424935.1 uncultured Bacteroides sp. | reverse complement strand
GGAAGGTACTCCATCCTGCAAAGGTTCACGGTCTGTTCAAAAGGAGCGAGCAGCTGGCGGATGCTGAACCGGACACCGGACGGAGAGCCGTAGGTCTCCCGTCTGCCGCCGGATGAAATGGCAGACATCACGCGTTTCCCCATCAGGGCCCTGCCGGTGCTTCCATAGGCGAATCCATGCTCAAGTACCAGGTCGAGCCACTCTTTCAGCAGGGATGGGGAGCTGTACCAGTACAAAGGGTGCTGCCAGACAATGATGTCGTGCTTAAGCAGCACCTCCTGTTCCTCTTCTATATCGATCTGATAATCGGGATAAAGGTCATACATGTAGCGACAACTCACTCCCCCGAGACCCTCCACTGCATTCAGCAGGGTCCGGTTCACCCTGGATTTGTGAAGGAGGGGGTGGAAAACCAGGATCGCTATTTTGTTTTTCGGAACCATTATACCACAGGCTTGTTATCTTCTTATAACAATAAACTCTTACTTTTGTCGAGACAAAAATAAAAAGGATGATAAATAGGTTCCAAAGAAATTATTTTAAAGCGCTGTTCCTTATACTTATTTTCGCTTCTACCTTCCATACGGCACTTGCACAGAAACCCGCCTACCTGCTTTACCGGGACAACGGGAAACGGGTAAGCTACGATAAAATGCTGAAAGAGGCAGGACAGGCCGATGTGGTTCTTTTCGGAGAGCAGCATACCAATCCCATCTCCCACTGGCTTCAGCTGGAACTCACTACCGATCTGTACCGGGAGAAGAGAGATGGACTGATCCTGGGTGCAGAGATGTTTGAAGCTGATAACCAGCTGATCCTTAATGAGTACCTCGCCGGATTCATAACGGAAACGAAATTTGAAGAGGAGGCCCGCCTTTGGAACAACTATGCCACCGACTACAAGCCCCTGATACAGCTTGCGAAGGACCACGGCCTGACTTTCGTGGCCAGCAATATACCCAGGCGTTATGCCAATATGGTTTTCAAACGGGGAGTGGGTTCCCTGGACAGCCTCAGCAGCACTGCCCAATCTTATATGGCCCCGCTTCCTCTGGAATATGATAAATCCCTGGAGTGTTACGCGCAGCTGATGGGCTCCGGCGCGCCATCTATGGGGAACCCGGCACCGGCCGGAGATACCCTGAATCCCATGGCGGGACACGGAAGCGTCAACCTGGCGGATGCCCAGGCTATCAAGGATGCGGCAATGTCCTATTTCATCCTGAAATACTGGCAGCCGGGAAAGCTTCTTATCCATTACAACGGAGCCTACCATTCGGACAATTACGAAAGCATCAACTGGTTTTTGAAACGGGACCGGCCGAATCTGAAAATTGTTACCATAAGCACGGTCAGTCAGGATGACCTGGAACAGCTGGATAAGGAGTCGGAAGGATTGGCGGATTTCATCATCGTGGTTCCGTCTAATATGACTCTGACGCACAGATAGTACCCCCGAAGCTGGATTTTTCCTGAAAAATGTGTTAGATTCATAGTGAAAACCAAACTACCACTGAATCAATGAAAACACATTATGTTCTGGCATCCGTATGGATCATATTCCTGGCTGCTCCTTTGATTTCACAGGATGTGAACGAAGGGCCCAAAGCCTATATGAATGTGGATACGCGGGGAGGCACTGAGACCATCAGCAAGCATATTTACGGCCATTTTTCTGAGCACCTGGGGCACTGCATTTACGGAGGATACTGGGTGGGATATGATTCGGATATCCCCAATACGAACGGGATCCGCAACGACGTGGTGGAGGCACTCCGGGAAATCGACATTCCCAATTTACGCTGGCCCGGCGGATGTTTTGCCGATGAGTACCACTGGATGGACGGGATCGGGGATCCGGCCCTGCGCCCCAAGATGGTGAATACGCACTGGGGCGGGGTTACGGAAGATAACAGTTTCGGAACCCATGAGTTTATGGAACTCTGTGAGCAGCTGGGAACCGAACCGGTCATCTGCGGGAATGTTGGAAGCGGGACAGTGAAGGAGATGTCCCAGTGGGTGGAGTACCTGAATTTTGACGGCATCAGCCCCATGGCGGATCTCCGGAGAGTAAACGGCAGGGAGGAGGCCTGGGGCGTAAAATTCTGGGGCGTCGGAAATGAGAACTGGGGCTGCGGAGGCAACATGACCGCCGACTTCTATGCGGACCAGTTCCGAAGGTATGCCACTTTCTGCAGAAACTACGGGGGAAACAGGCTGTTTAAAATCGCCGGAGGAGCCAATTCCGAAGATTACGACTGGACCGAAACTCTGATGAAAAAGGTGCCATACAACCTGATGAACGGCATTTCCCTGCATTATTACACCACCAACTGGCGAAACAAGGGAGCCGCAACCGGATTCGGGGAGGATCTCTATTTTGATGTGCTGAAAAGGTGTCTTCATATCAAGGAGGCCATAGACCGCCATATGGCGATCATGGACCGGTACGACCCGGAGAAGAGGGTGGCCCTGGTTTTCGATGAATGGGGAACCTGGTATAATGTAGAGCAGGGTACCAACCCGGGTTTCCTGTTTCAGCAGAACAGCATGCGGGATGCCCTGGTGGCCGGGCTTACCCTGAATTACCTGAATGAGCGCTGCGAACGGGTCCGGATGGCCAACATTGCCCAGACCATCAATGTGCTGCAGGCCCTGATTTTTACTGAGGATGAAAAAATGGTCCTCACCCCGACCTACCATATTTATAACATGTATAAGGTGCACCATGATGCCACCCTGCTGCCACAGACCCTGAAGAGTCCGGCCTATGTTTACGGATCGGAAGCTCTCCCTGCCGTCAGTGCAAGTGCTTCCGTGGACAAGGAGGGTCGTGTCCACCTTTCCCTGGTGAACATTGATCCTGACAGGGACATTGAAATGGAGGTTGAACTGGAAGGGCTCAGTTCCGGAAATGTCAGCGGTCAGTTACTTGCTTCCAGCGCAATGGACAGTCACAATACCTTTGAGAAACCCGATGAAGTCGTCCCGGTAGCCTTCAACGGAGCGCGGTTCAGGCAGGGAAAGCTCCAGCTTGTTCTGCCCGCCCGTTCGGTGGTGGTCCTTGAAGTGGAATGATCCGAAGGGAGCTACAGAGGTGAATCGTCCTTCTCCGAGGGACGTGTGTAGAAGCGCTGGGTGGGGTAGGCAAACTCGATCTCCTTGTGCATGGCAAACTCTTTGAGCACCTCCTCCCAGATTTCATGCTCGGTGGAACGGCGTTTCCGCGGGTCACAGATAAACCGCATGGTCAGCAGGATGCCGCTGTCCTCCACCGAGGTATAAACAATAGGGGTAAGATGCTGGTAATAGATCATGTATTTCTTTGATGCTTCGATTATCTTCCGTTCCGCATCTTTGGAGAGGCTCTCGGTATGATCATGGATGATCTTCTTCAAGATTTCCTTGGCCAGCTGCCACTTGCTTTCAAAAGTCAGCAGTACCGGCATTTCGTCCCAGATGTACTTGAATCCGGCAGTGTAATTGGACTGTCCGGAGGTAAAGATGGTCCCGTTTGGCACATGGATAATCCGGCCGGTACTCTGATCGGCTTTTACCCAGTTCCCGATTTCAAGCAGGCTGAACTGGAAGAGACGGATGTCGATTACATCTCCGGCGAACTCCCCGATTTGAACCCGGTCGCCCAGGACAAACGGTTTCCGGGTCAGGATGAAGATCCAGCCGGCAATATTGGTAAGCGGATCTTTAAGGGCGATGGCCAGACCGGCCGTCAGCAGCCCCAGGAAGGCCCCGATCTGGCCTATGGCCTGGATCCATACCGCTCCGATCAGGATGATCGTAAACATCCCGATGGTGAAGGAGACCGTCCGTTTCCAGGTATATCGTGTTTTGGGATCTTCGGTGAGCCTCCAGATTAATTTCAGAAGGGCAAAGCGGATCAGTCCCAGCGCCACCAGGATCACGACCGACTTGAGAATCTTAAGCTGGTTCTCCGGGGAGATCCCGAAGCTATCTGGCAGATACGTAAATGACAGGGAGTCGTTCTCCATAGGCAAATTGGATCGTCCCTGTAAAGTAGTGAATTATTTCCAGATGCAAAAGCAATTTAGGATTCGTACCCGAGCATCGGGACCTGGCCGGAACTTTCAGATCCTCGCCAGTGCCATGGTAGCCGCATGGAGGGAGATGGTGATAAGCAGGTAGAGGCTCCTGGCGTGCAGGCTGGTCAGGCCCGGGAAGCGGTAGGATATGGATCCGGCATGGCAGGAAAACAGGCAATCCCCGCACAACGTACAGGTCATACCGGGTTTCCTGGCTATGATGTCCTTCCGGTTCAGGGCATCATACTTGCACCGGGAAGTGCAGGCCATGCATTCGGTACAGCTTTTCCCATCAATGGCCAGGCGGAAGGGATTCACCCAGCGAGCCAGGTTTACCAGGGTGCCGATGGGGCAATAGGCACTGCAGTGCACCATCCGGTTCTCTTTTCCCGAGACCAGTACGATGA
>CAYRLP010000304.1:0-4484 GCA_964424935.1 uncultured Bacteroides sp. | reverse complement strand
CACCATTACAGAGGAGCAGTATCTCTGCTTCACCAGGCAGGCCCGGGCTCTGAGGGGATTCTACCACTTCGAAGCCTGGAGGCTCTGGGCAGATACCCGGTACAACCTGTTCGTGCCGTATGTGGACGAATATACCGATATCAACACCCTTACGAACATGGAGGACATCCGCAGCCGGATCATCGACGACCTGGCCGCCGGCACGGAACTTCCGCTGAATATGGGCCAGGTGGGCCGCTTTAATAAAACCGTTTCACAGGTGTTCCTGGCCAAGGCCTACATGCAGATGTACCTGGATTACGCATCCGCCCTTCCTCTGCTCACCGAAGCTGAGCAGAACGGGACTAACCCGGCCGGACAGCAGGCCGGGCTCGAGCCCTGTTACGGGGACATTTTTGATATCGAGTTCCGCAACGGAATCGAATCCGTATACACGGTCCAGTACTCGGTCAATGACGGATCCCGCGGTTTTAACGGAGGATACGGGGAAGTTTTGAATTTCCCTTACAAGAGCGGAGCTTCCCCGGGAGGGTGCTGTGGCTATTTCCAGCCTACCCAGGACTTTGTGAACTCCTTCCGGACCGACACGGATGGCTTGCCCTACCTGGAAAGCTACAACGACGAACTGGTTACAAGCGATCAGGGGTTTGCCCCGATCAACCCATGGAGTCCGGGGACGGTGTACTCACAAGGTGCTCACGTGACTGTGGCCGATCCCGGAAATCCGTTGAAAGCACAGAGGCATTATACCTCCCTTTTGGCCAATAATACAGGAAACGATCCCCTTACCAGTCCGGGACAATGGCAATTTGATACAATCTATACAGAATACACGGGGCAGCTGGATCCGCGCCTGGACTGGTCTGTGGGACGATGCGGGATCCCATACTGGGACTGGGGTGACCATACCGGGAGCGACTGGATCCGGGACCAACGGTTTGCCGGGCCCTACAGCCCCAAGAAACAGGTCTATAAGAAATCCCAGGAAGGCATCTACACCGAAACCAGTAGCTGGACCTCGGGCTATACGGCCAATGGCTACCGGATGATACGGTATGCCGATGTCCTCCTGCTGAAGGCTGAATGCGAGGCCCGCACCTGGTCGGACGACCTGGGACTGGGCGAGGTGAACCGGGTGCGTGCCCGGGCCGCCAATCCGGAGGGCTTTGTGAAAGAGGAAGACGGAATCACCCCGGCTGCCAATTATGGAATTGGACTTTATCCCGCCTTCCCCGATGCCCTGTTTGCCATGCGGGCCATCAAGTTTGAGCGCAAGCTGGAACTGGGCCAGGAAGGGCACCGCTATTACGACCTGCAACGCTGGAGGGAGGTCGTGTGTGTGTTGAACCGGATCCTCGAATACGAAAAAACCACGCCCTGGGGTGGTCAACTGATGTACAGATGGGTAACGATCGGTCCTGAAAATGTGAACTTCCCCATACCTCAGTACCAGATCGACCTGCACAAGGGCAGGCTGCATCAGAACCGGTAAAAAAAGAGGGCCATTCAGCCCTCCTTACCGCCACCATCCTCTCCTCCTCCATCCTTTCCATTTATCGTACCATTCAATCTGGGATCATATTTCCCCTACTCGTTCTTCTCTTTCTCATCTTCCCCTTCCTCCTCAGCTTCTTGCACTTTCCCATTCATCTTGGCTTCATACTTCATCCGCCATTTGCTCCTGGGAAAGTCCGGATGTTCCCGGTATCTGCGGGAGTGGGACGATTTATCGCCGTGTCCCCCGCCGATCCCGGAAAATAGGATCTTTGAGAGAATCAGCACTCCCAGGGTCTGCCAGTACCCGAGGATTGGTCCGTTAAACAATTCCGGCACCAGCCAGTTCCAGAGCCACATCACCACGAAGGTGAATCCGAAGACGGCGGCTACTCCGAGCAAGCCGAATCCTGCGTATTTTAAACCTTTAGTTTTCATGATTTCCTGTTTTTATGATTATTCTTCTTTGATCTGTTTGTACAACTCTTTCAATTGTTCCCGCAGGTATGTTACCGCATACCGTTTCCGGGACAGCAGGGTGTTGATCCCCTCACCGGTAAGCGAGGCGATCTCTTTAAAGCTCATGTCCTCAAACTCGTTCATGATAAAGACTTCCCGCTGGGCTTCCGGTAACTTTTCCAGGCTGGCCTCGATGGTCTCCCAGATCACTCCCCGCATGTACTCGTCCTCCGGGGAACGGGTCAGCGCCGGAAGGATGTCCTCCAGCATCAGGGGTTCCCCCTCACCGCCCGGTGTGCGCACCACCTGGTCGGAAAGCCGCTCCGTCCTCTTTTTCCGGTAATGATCGGTTATCCGGTTACGTGCCACTGAGAAGAGCCAGGAGGTCAGGGAAGCGACCGAGCGGATGTCATCGAATCCGTTAGTCAGCTGGTAGTAGACATCCTGGGCGATATCCCGGGCATCTTCCTCGTGGTCGACCCGTTTGCGGATAAAGCCAAGCAGACGCCCTTCCTCCTCTTTTACCAGTTTTTCGATCTCTATTCTCTCTGCAGCGGTCATCGCTTTGTCACGTCTGTTTGATTCTGTAGACGAATGAGCCGGACGGATATTTTAAATCCTGCCGAATTCGTAGTAAATTACATAACTATTCCCTATATCCATGCTCAGATCCCTGTTTGAAAACAATGAAGAGAAAGGAGGCAAGAAAAAGGCCCGGGTCTTCTGGATCTATGCCATGGGCGAATTCGTGCTCGTCTTCCTGGGGATCCTGATTGCCCTGCAGGTGGACAACTGGAACCAGAGGCGGCAGGAAAAGCAGCTGGAACGGATCCTTTTAACGGAAATGCTCACTGACCTGAAAGCGGACCTGGACGACATCGATTTTAATACAAACGCTCATATCCGCTTTCTGCATGCCAGCCAGGTGGCATTGGAATTCCTGAACAGCGAGCTTCCCTGGAACGACTCCCTGGGGGCCTATTTCGCCATGATCATGGGAGCAAGCATCTTTGATATAAACACCTCAGCATACGAAAGTCTGAAATCCATTGGTATCGACCTGATCCGCAACGACAGTCTCAGACAGAAGATCACCGCACTCTATTCGACCCGGTATAACCATGTGCGCGCCAACCAGGAGGTCCTGTTCAATTTTGTATTTGATCATCTCTATCCATCCCTCAAAACTCGTTTGCATACGGTTCGAATGAGGCAGATGACGGTTCCGGTAAACCTCGAGGATCTGAGGCTGGACACTGCCTTTCTGGAGGATCTGCAAATGACTGTTTTTACCTACCAGCTATCCATTAGCATCTTTCGGGAGGCCCGTGAAAGTGTAGTGGATCTGATTGCAGAAATCGAACAGGAACTGGGCGTGGAACCGGGTGAATGAATGGTACTGATTTTAAATAACCCTTAATTCTTCTTAAATTTCATAAGCTTATAAGACGAATCCATGAAAAGATACTATTTCCTCCTGATACTTCTCCTGTTTGCCCTGCTGCTAAGGGCACAGGAAACCGGGATCCCTGTCAATACGGACTGGGAACATGAACGCCACTCCTGGAAAGCACAGTGGGTGACCCATCCCACCGCCTCCACCCTCGATTACGGGGTCTTCCTGTTCCGGAACGAATTCTCCCTGGAACAACCACCCGGATCGCTGGTGGTGCATCTTTCGGCCGACAACCGTTATAAGCTCTGGGTGAACGGAAATCTGGTCGCCACGGGTCCGGCCAAAGGCAGCTTCAATTACTGGCGCTATGAAACCATCGACCTGGCTCCCTGGCTGGTGGAAGGTGAGAATGTACTGGCTGCGGAGGTCTTCAACCTGGGCGAGCAGCGGCCCGCTGCCCTGTTTTCCAGGCAGACCGCCTTTATTCTCCAGGTGGACCGAGGCTCAGACTACGAAGGGGTATTGAATACCCCGGGGACCTGGAAGGTGATGGAAAACCAGGCCTTTTCTCCCATCCCGGTATCGGGCAGCGATGTGGGAGGATATTATGTGGCAGGCCCCACCGACCGGTTTGAAGCCGCCCTCTATCCCTGGGGGTGGAAGGAGACCGGATTCGATGTTTCCCGGTGGGAAGGTCCCAGGAGCCTGGGGAAAGGAGTGGGCAGGGGCTATATGCACGGGGTAAACTGGATGCTGGTGCCCCGGAACATCCCCCTGATGGAAACCGGGGAACTCCGTTTTTCCCGGGTGGCCCGTTGCACAGGGGCGGAGCTTCCAGCCGTATTCCCGGGCGGACCCGAACCCCTGGTGATTCCTCCCGGAGAGACCCTGACCCTGCTGCTTGATCAGGGCGAGCTGACCGTGGGTTACCCAATGGTCCGTTTCTCAGGGGGCGAGGGCAGCCGGATGAAGATCACCTATGCGGAGTCCCTGCGTCATCCGGACGGGTCCAAGGGGAACCGGGACGAGATCGAAGGGAAGGAGATCCTGGGCTACCACGACCTGGTCCTTCCGGACGGCGGGGCGGACCGGCTTTTCGAGCCCCTGTGGCTGCGGACCTGGCGCTATGTGCAGC
>CAYRLP010000303.1:4160-4485 GCA_964424935.1 uncultured Bacteroides sp. | reverse complement strand
GTCAAAATGCATGATCACATCCGGCGAATTCTCGGCCAGCGCCCTGAAATGCTCCTGCGATTCGGTCAGGGACTTCTCCAGCTGTTTGTGGTCGCTGATGTTCCGCGTGACCAGCAGAATGTAAGGCCTGTTGTCGATCTGTACCACCGAGATGGTATTCAGGGTCCAGAACCGCTCCCCCGATTTGGCGACATTTCTCCATTCGAATGAAACCGGTTTTCCCTCCTCTGCAGACTGCTTTATGATTTCCCGGGCACGATCCACGGTATATCCCTCATCCCCTGCTGAAAACTGATCCAGGTTCAGGGATTCCATATCCTTATCC
>CAYRLP010000303.1:0-4150 GCA_964424935.1 uncultured Bacteroides sp. | reverse complement strand
CCCAAACATCTCCAGGACGCGTGGATTGTATTCCGTGCATTCCCTGGTTTCAAAATCGAAAAGCAGGATGCCCTCGTGGACCGACTGAAAAATGGACAGGATGCGATCCCTTGACTCTTTCAGGGCCCGCTCCGCCTGTACCCGCTTCTTGAATACATTGGCATATTTCTGCGAGGAGTAAACCGATGGGACCAGCTTATACAGCTGCTCTTTCTGCACAAAATCCCATACACCGGACTTGAGGGTGTCGGCCGCCTTCCGCACGTTCTTTTCTCCCACCAGGTAAATGAGAGGAATCTCGGACATGTAGGGTTCCATTTCCTTCTCAATAGCTGTGCGGAGATGATCGGGAAGATCAAAGTCGGAGATCACCAGATCGGGAGGATCTTCCGCTAATTTTTTACGTACCTGATCCCGGTTACTGCATTGGCAATGATTTACATCATATTCACCCTTTTTCAGGGTCGCAAGCACTTCATCAGACACCAACGGATCCAGGTACCAAAAGCATGCCCGTAGTTTCAGACCGGCCATCGGTTTAGGTTCATTCCATGGTATTGCATGAAGAATAGACACATTTTATCTAATCTCCATGATCCATAATGCACTGTTATTACGTATCGAATTGTATTTTTGTTGCAGTAGAATGCTTATGAATCTTGCAGAACAACTGAATCATAAAGTCTTCCGGATTATTGCATCCATCGCAGCCGCTGATGGGGTTCCTTCCTATGTGATCGGGGGGTTTGTCAGGGACCTGCTTCTGTCAGGTGGCGGCAGTGCGCCCAAAGACATTGATATACTGGTCGTAGGAAGCGGAATCGAGATGGCTGAAAAGGTCCGCGAAATGCTTGGTGGAGAGGTTCCCCTGAATATATTCCGGAATTTCGGAACAGCCATGTTACGGATGGGGGATACGGAAATTGAATTTGTGGGAGCCCGGAAGGAATCCTACAGGCGCAACTCGCGGAAACCCGTGGTGGAGAACGGAACCCTGGAAGATGACCAGAACAGGCGGGATTTCACCATAAATGCCCTGGCTATTTCCCTGAATCCGGATGATTTTGGGGAACTGCTGGATCCTTTCGGAGGGGTCAGACACCTGGAGGAAAAGTTGATTACCACCCCCCTGGAACCGGGGAGGACCTTCTCAGACGACCCGCTGAGAATGTTGCGGGGCATCCGCTTTGCCACCGTGCTCGGATTCCGTATCGAAGCAGGCACCCTGCAGGCCATCGCAAAGAACTGCAAAAGGATCCAGATCGTGTCCCAGGAGCGGATCAGCGATGAACTCAACAAGATCATCGGGGCTGAGGTCCCCAGCAAGGGTTTTCTGCTGATGGACGAGACCGGACTGCTGGAGCTGATCTTCCCCGAACTGCACCAGATGAAAGGGGTGGAAGAGGTGAATCAGATGCAGCACAAGGACAACTTCCTTCATACCCTGGAGGTACTGGATAACATTGCCCGGAAGTCGGACAATCTCTGGCTCCGTTGGGCCGCGCTGCTTCACGATATTGCCAAACCGAGGACCAGGAAATTTGATTCCGGCACAGGGTGGACCTTTCATGCCCATGAGTTTATAGGGGCCCGGATGATTCCGGGAATATTCCGGCGGCTGAAACTTCCCCTGCATGATAAAATGAGATACGTGCAGAAGCTGGTTCAGCTCCATCTTCGTCCCATTGTATTATCCCAGGAGACGGTGACCGATTCGGCGGTGAGGCGATTGATTTTTGATGCTGGAGAGGACCTGGAGGACCTGATGACCCTGTGCGAAGCGGATATTACCTCCAAAAACGAACGGACGGTAAAACGGCATCTGAAAAATTTCCAGATCGTGCGGGAGAAGATCATTGAACTGGAGGAAAGGGATTCCATACGCAACTTTCAGCCCCCCATCTCGGGTGACGATATTCAGCAGGTATTCGGAATAGGGCCCTCGCGCCAGGTGGGTGTGATAAAGAACGCCATCAAGGATGCCATCCTCGACGGAGAGATCCCCAATGAATTTGAAGCAGCCTATCAGCGTATGCTGGAAGAAGGGAAGCATCTGGGCCTCAAGGTCCGCGGGAAGCTTAAAAAGAGGAAGGATCCAGGTCAATCACCAGGGGCAAATGGTCGCTGACCCCCCCGAGGTACCGGTAGCCCTCATAGGTCCGTAGGGGCTTCATTCCACCGAATTTCAGGTCCTCTGTCATCAGGGGGGACAGGTCAAGGATGCCTGCCATAATGGCGGCCGGGGGGATGTCCCCGAGTACCAGGGCCTGGTCTATCATGCTCCACCTGCCCCGGTATTTATAACTGCCCTGCACATCACCCGGAATCAGGGGGGTCAGCGTGTCCCCTCCGAACCGGGCCATTCGTAAAGGATTCATGGCATAATCAGTATACTCCATGTTAAAGTCACCCGCGACCAGCATCACGCCGCCCCTTCTGCGTGGATGGACAGAATCGAGCAGCTTCACCAGCTGTTCGGAGTGGTTCGTTCTCAGGTTTGCCGTGGCACCCGCTCCCCCGTACCTGGAGATCATATGCACCAGGAATAGATCCACGGTATCCCCCGTCCAGGGGAACAGGAGGTGCATCACATCCCGGGTGTCGTGAACCGGGGACCTGAACCTGATCGTTTCCCAGCTTAGCTCCCGGATCCTCTCGCTCCTGATCAGACAGGCCACATCCATGCCGCGGTGATCTGAACTCTCACGGTGCAGAACACTGTAGTGATAGGGCCTCAGTACAGGATGAGCGGCCAGGTCCTCCAGTACCCGGGAATTCTCCACCTCACAGAGCGCCACCACTTCGGGAGGCACTCCCCTTCCGGATGCAATGACCACTTTCGCCAGGGCAGTCAGCTTCTGCCGGTACCTGGACCAGGTCCAGTGGCGGGATCCCCCGGGGGTAAATTCATCGTCAGCCGCAGCAGTGTCATTTTCCGGATAAAACAGGTTCTCCGCATTGTACCAGATGATGCAGAGCTCACCCCGCTCAGGCGCCTGCGATGTGCTGCAGACCGCCCCGCAGAAAAAAAGCAGAAAAAGCATTCCCACGGCAATCCTTCCTTTTACGGAGTAGATGGCCTGAACGCAGAGCGATCAGCTAATTTTCGATCCGTTCGAAAGCGCCCAGATCGGGGGCTTCATCATCCAGCCTGCTGTTACCGTTCAGGTCAAAGGGAACCAATACGGCATGGGCGGGCAGGCCCGCATCGATGGCCGGTGACAGACTGTCCAGTTCGTAGACTACGGGGATGGAATCGAACAGTGGATTCTCATTATTGATTATATTGGAAAAGAGGGGATCCCCCTCGTAATCGAGACTGTCGGTATCGATCCGTGTCAGGCAGTAGTCGAACCGGTAGATCATGGGCAGGTCGTCCCAGCTGTCAATCAGCAGTTCCATGGATTGGGAGCCATAGATGATGGAGTTCCGGAAGGTTGCCTGATCAAATGTACCGCCTGAATAGATCACCAGGTTGCCCTGCTCATCATAATTCCCGAACCAGTCACTAAGCAGGACGGCCGGCAGGCGCCTGATGGAAAAACCATTGGGCCAGAAGTTGGCAAAGGTGCATTGGGTGAAGGAATAATCCCCCCCGTAATTCAGAGCCACGCAACTTCCTCCGCAATCACCCACCACCAGGTTCCACCCGTTTACATAGGCATTCAAAGCATAGATCCCGCTGGAGCTCATGCGGTTAATCACGGTATTGTCAATCTCCAGGTCAGGCATCAGTCCGGTCTCCGGGGGTGCACTGATCAGAATCCCTATGGTTCCGTTCCGGATCTCTGCGTGGGAAATCCGGTTGCTGTGGCTGCTGGCGGACAGGTAGATCAGTCCCCACTGCCCCGGCACCTGTTCATAAAACTCCTCCAGGCGGTCCCCCCCGAACCGGACCGGCTCCTCCAGGGTTCCGTTCACCTGCAGCGATCCGTCCACATAAATCATGGCATTTTTATGCAGATGCACCCTTACCCCCGGATTCATGGTCAGCGAGGCCAGCGAATCCACATAGAGGTAATCGACAATCAGGTAAGGTTTGTCCGCCGGCCAGGTAGTGGGCCCTTCGATCTCCTCCCCGTGAAGCAGATGCACATCCTGCCCCCAGGCCACCAGGTCAATGTCCTGTGTGTTCCCGTTGGTATGGAAG
>CAYRLP010000302.1:0-4486 GCA_964424935.1 uncultured Bacteroides sp. | reverse complement strand
AATGCCTCCGTCAAACCCGATATCCCCGGATCGGCTCAGTACACTTCCCAGGGCCGTGGTCCCGTCATGACAGCTGAGGCAAAGGATGGAGGCGCCGTCCGGCTGACCGGTAGCGGCTTCCGCAGTAGAGCTGTGATAAAGGGTATAGGTATATCCCGGATCGTCCTTGTTCCAGAGAGGACTGGACGGCAGGCTGTTATGGGGTGTATGACAGAAAATGCAGATCTCCGATTCCGATACGGCCCTTACATCGCCTGGTCCCGTGGTGGAAAGGTTATGAACGGTGTTGATGATGGACTGGGAGCGGACAGTTGTCGAAATTGCCGCGAATATTAAAAGAAACCATAGGTATGCTTTACATCTCATAATTGGTCATTTTCCAGTTGAAAAATCTGAACACGTGCATTGTAACTGTCCGCCACGTAGATCCTGTCCAGCTCATCTATATACAGGCCCGAAGGCATCCAGAATTCACCGGCTCCCTGCCCCTGGCTTCCGAAACTGTCCAGGAACCTCCCCTGCCGGTCGAAAATCTGGACCACATGGAACAGTGCATCTGCCACATATATATGACCCTTTGAATCTGTGGCTACTCCCTTGGGACGCGCCATGTAACCTGTGGCATCCCCGGCCTCCCCGAAACTGACCAGGTACCTGCCCTCCTCATCCAGGATCTGTATCCGGTAATTCATTGAATCCACCACATAAATCCGGCCTAGCCCATCGATCCAGATAAAGGTGGGATAGTTAAACAATCCCTCCCCGGAACCCCTCTCCCCGATGGTTCCCATCCGCAATCCATCGCGGTTAAACCTGGATAAGCGATGGGCCCCGGTCTCCACCACCCAGATATCTCCGTTGTTCGGGTTGCAGGCTATTCCGGTGGGCTGGTTCAGAAGCACCGTATCGTTGAAATGCAGCAGGCGGTCATCTGACAGACGTACCACCCGGTTCAGTCTGGAATCCGTAAAGAGCAGGTCTCCACCGGGGGTCCTGCAAATACCGACCAGGGAAGGATAGGTACCGCCGTCCCTTCTGAAGGAACGGATCATGGACCCCCGGCCGCGATCCACTTCATAGATTCCCCCTGATCCCTGATCCAGGATCCAGAGTCGCTCCGGATTCAGGGCCACCATATTGAATGGCTTGACCAGTTCCCGGGGCTTCTGTCCGAAGACAATCCGGGACACCCGGTCACCGAAACTGACCGCCTTCTCTCCCTGCTCCTCCGGAACCATCCCGATCCATTTCACATGGTAAGCAGCCTCCGTCTGAGCCATGGCAGGATACACCGGAAGTATGGACAGCAACAGCCATAAGGCGTACCCGGTGAGCAGGCTAAAGATCTTTTTATGGGAACTGGGACGGTCCATTTGCTTCAGAGATTACCTTTGATAAGAAAGTTTACCGTGACACCCGGGCAGACAGGATCCCCCCTGCTCCCCGGGAACGAAATTCATCTGCATCTCCCAGCTTCCGAATTCCAGGCGCTGCCTTATCAGAAAGGGTTGCGGGGATCCGTGAAGATCATGGCACATCCGGCAGTTTCTACCCTTGTTCCCGTTGATATGAAGCCAGTGAAGGTTCTTTTTTCCTTCCCTGAATTCTGTGCCCCACTCGGTCTCTTCGGCTTCCAGAAGGTCGGTGTCATGACAAAGAAAACAAAGTGCAAAACTGTCCACCACCGCCGGCACATAATCCGCTTCAGGATACCGGTCTGCCAGCAGTGCCCGGTAATCGGAGCCATGTGACAGGTGGCAGGAAGTACAGCCCCCGCCTTCGATGGCTGAATGCGCCATCCCCGTTCCCTGCACCAGGCGGCTGATATTTTCCGTTTCAGAAGAGTCACTCCGGTAAACCCGGTTATGACAGGAGAGGCACAAATCCGGATCCGGAAGCCGCACCAGGGAAGCTTCCTGCGAAGCATGTGCGTCATGGCATCCCAGGCAATCCCCGGATGCCACAGGATAATGCATGTGTGTACGCCTTCCCGGTTCCTCGTGACAGTAGAAACAGAGTGCCGGGACCCTGTCCATCAGGTGAAATCCCAGACTGTCCGACGGGTGTGATGCCCCGGTCGGCTCATGGCAGTTCTCACAGCCATCTTCAGCCGGATAATGTTTGATGACCGGCTCCAGGAGATCCCCGTGGCACTCGGCGCATTCATAGGGTTGATTCACCGGTTCTCCGTCACCGTTCCCGCCCGGCCCCGTAAAGGGCAGCCACAGGAGAAAAATAAGTTCAATAAGGAGCTTCTGGATCATGGTCAGGGTATTAAAATCTTCTGGTTAACTGTATATAGGCTCCGTTAAATGCAAACTCGCTGTTCTGATAGAGTCTCCGGTACATCTCCAGTCCGACCCGGACTTGCAGCTTGTTGAATCCGGCATGAAGTTCAGCCCTGGAGGTCAGCAAGTCCAGATTGATATTGGCCCCCCGCTGATTCAGGTACCCCGTTTCAATACTGGCCCGCATCCTTGGCCTGATCCGGTATACTACCTTCCCCGAAACATTGGCGTACCACTGGTCCACTTCATCGGCAATCATCCGGTAATCCCGGATATTTCCATTCACTGTCAGCATCAGGGCAGATTTAAAGTTCCAGTTAATATCCATGTAATAACGTCTCATCCGGTATGGAATGATATTGCTTTGATAGAGATCGGCTTCCACTCCTGCCCTTGCGAATCCAATATCCAGGCGAATCCCGTAGACGTGCTGGCGGTAATAATTCAGGGTGAGCAGATCCCCCTGGTTTACTTTCGGGTAATCCTGCACCGAATAGGTATAATACAGCTCCACGAGCCTCTTGAACAGCAGTACACTTGCTCCGAAATGGTTGTTGTTCGCTCCGTAGGAAAAGGAACCGGGCTGCTGATACGCATAGTCAATATAAACTGTGCCCCCATCAGGAATAAGGCCACCGGGCACCCTCTGGATTTCCAGATAGACGCCCCTGGTTACGAGTATGTAGTCAAAGTTCAGCTGGTAGATCAGGGCCCCACTCACATCCGTAACGACCAGCGACAGTTCCTCCACATATGGCTTATGAAGCAGGGTCACCTCTCCATCCGAAAGTACCTGTTCCTCATTGATCACCTGCAACATCCCCGATTCACCCTCGGTCTCATGTTCATGCCTGTAGTATCTGTAGCTAAGGTTCAGCGTTCCCGTGGGAATCTTCTTGGTGTATTTCAGATCCACCCCGCCCCTGAAGTCCGATTCCCGGCTCAGATTCCCGGATTCCAGTCTGATCCGGGTCACTTCCAGGTATATTTTGCTGGTCAGACTTTTAAACAGTTTATGCTGCAGTGAGGCCTGGCCCCGTTTCTGATCCCAGGTCTGCAGCGGATCCTTCAGGTTATACAGATTGACATTGGCGGCCAGTTTCAGATGATGGGGAAGCTGCATCGTCAAACCCTCCAACAGCTCGATCCGCCTGAAAGAGGTTGTTCCGTCCTGGTCATACCAGGTGAACCGGGAATTCAGGTTGTATCTGCGTTTTCTGTCAAAGAACAGGCTGTTGTTCAGTGCCAGACGATCGATCAGGTGTTCGGTCCGGTGCAGCTCCGCGTAGCGGTAAAAATAATCATGATGTGCATAGAGCAATTCGGTCCGGTCCCTTGAACTGAAAGACTTGCTGGCCCTGGCTTCCAGGTTCTGCTGATCCATCTGGAAGGTACGACCGGTCTGGGTTTCCTTCTGATCCCATTGCTGATTCCTGTAGGTCACCCGTAGCGGCAGGAACTTGTTATTCATGGAAAGTATCCCTCCCCATTGCTGGTTGGTGGACCGGACATTGGTCAGAAGCTCCCGGTTGTAGTAGTTCTGGTCATAGTTATAAAATCCCTGCAGGCTGATCGGCTTATTGTTCAGGAGTGTGGTTTTCAGATCCACTTTCTTCAGGGTCCTGACCTCGGACCGGTCCGGCACCATAATGTATTGTTCATCCCGTAATTCGGGGCTATAGGCCCCGTTCAGTTCGATCAGGATAATATCCTTATCCCACAGGTAACTGCTGGTATTCAGTTTGAAGCCACTCAGCAGGTAGGTGCTCCTCTGATCCTCCTCCAGTTCATTGAAACTGCTTTTCAGCTGCCGGTACTGCCCCTTCAGATCCACTTCTCCCGAGACATTCCTCAGGTGCCAGATCCCAAGCGAATGATCCATCTGCGCGTAAGCCGCGACCGGGCTCATTAAGCCGGCCAGGAAGCATATGGTTTTAATTCTGTTCACTCCTGCATCTCCTGCTGCTTATTGAAAGATATATCGATCCTCCCCCCCGTGGGGATTGTGACAATCGGTGCACCCCATTCCTTCCAGTCCCTCATGTGTTTCAAGTCCCTTTATGCGTTTCTCCTGATGGCAGTAGAAGCACAGCGCATCGCCGCTCCACCTCAGAAGCTTTTCATTCTTTGACCGGTGTGGTTCATGACAGGCCGTGCAATAGCCCCCCGCAACCGGGCCATGCAGAGTGGTATAGGTA
>CAYRLP010000301.1:0-4522 GCA_964424935.1 uncultured Bacteroides sp. | reverse complement strand
ATATGAATCCGGACATAAAGGTAATAAAGTTCGGACAGTTCAGGCCACCTGTATCACTCCTTTTCAGGATACACGGCTACAAAGCGTAGGTAAACCCGATCATTCCCCTGAAGCGGTACGAAGGGTACTGATGGTAGAGATAGTAGGGCTGAGCAGCCAGGTTGTTGAACCTGATCCAGAAAGAAAGCAGCTTGCTGTACCGGTATTCCAGTCCCAGGTTGACATCCACCACCAGGGGCAGTGTAGGCTCCACCATCGGATCGTAGTCTTCATAGTAGCGGGCCCCAATTATATAAACACCTGCACTCGGGATAATCTTGTCGGCCATGTTATACCGCAGCTGGAGCGAGACATCAAAGGTGGGCTTGTTCCAGGGATGTTCCAGGCTCACCATGGTGATATAGCTATAGTAATTTCCCTTTAGAAATACTTTCCATGATTCGCTGGGCCTCAGCGTAAGTTCCCCCTGAAGGGTGCCCAGGGTCACATCGTCATAGACCACTATAAACTGGTTCATCAGCGGATCCCGGTTGTCATTCACATAGAAATAAGCATCCTCAATGATGGAGTAACTGGCCTTCAGGTTATAGGACACCGCCCTGGAGACCCGTCCTTTCAATCCGAAATATCCGATCAGGCGGTAGTTGGTGGGACGGACCGCCAGGGAAGGCAGCACGTATGGATTTTCCTCCACAATATTCCGGTTGGAGTTGGACTCCAGATATCCGTTCACCCCGAAGTATGGAATAATGACCTGCTTTATCATCTGGAACTGGAACATGGCCCGCGGGTAAAAGTGGGGGGTGAATACCGAGTCGGTCACATCTCCGTACAGATTGACCCCGGCCGTGAACCGCCATTGAGAGGTCCCCTTCGACACACTCGGGTTCACCCAGAAGAGGGTTTGATTTCCCACCAGGGTATCCCATTCGGGAGGGTGTCTCAGGAATTCCGCTCCCAGTTCGCCGGCCAGGTCCAGGACACGCAGCTTCTTGTTAAATTCAAAGCCGAACCGGACTCCGTGTTCGTTCTGGTCAAACTGGTGTGTGAAATAGGAATATTCCAGGGAAGCATCATAGTTTAAGTGAAATGAATCCGCATGCATGGATTGGATGCCCAGGCTCCCCTCCGCACTGAAATAGGGATGAATGGCATCCTCCCGGGACAGTACCGTATCCAGTTCCGGGGCCACCCCGTAATGCACATAGGCATTGTACCCTGCTCCTGCCTCAAAATCAAATACTGCATTTTTCAGGAACCGTTTCCCGTAAAGCTCAAAGGTATTTTCATTGAACCCTGCCGGTGCTTTCATATCGTTATCCAGCTTGACTTTCCCGTTCATGGAATGGTGCTTCAGGTGGACACCGAAGGTCCCGTTCCGCGAACGGAGCTGGTTGATATTCAGTTCCGCCAGGGGGGTCATATAATTTCCGAATCCCAGGGTAAGCTGACTCTTGTACAGACGTTCCAGGGGCATTTTAACCATCCGGGCGGCGCTGATCGGTTCCACCTGGTACTGACTGTCGTACCGCTTGGGATAAAGCTGGTAGGTAATTTCCGGGATGTCAAATTCGATCTGCTCATTCATGCTCGGAAGCAATTCAATCTTATTCGCACCTGAGAGGGTGGGCGAATAGGGTTTGACCACCCTTACCTCTTTCTGCTCCTGGCCCAAAAGGACCAGTGGCACCAGAAAGATCCCGATCCCGGTCCACAGGTACCTGGAAAAAATCCTGAACTGTCTCATCTCAGTTGGTTTCATTTGATTCCTATTCTATCTCTTCCGGTTCTGAGGCATATGCACTTTCCGCCTGCTCCGTCAGTGCCGCTTTGCGTTGTTTTGCATTGGCTATGATACCGTCATCCGGGATGGTATAATAATCGATCAGACTCTGCAGGGAGTTAATGGCGGAAAACTCATCCCCCTTCTCGATATAAATGTCTGAAAGGGTCAGAAACGCCATACCCATCCAGTACTGGTGCGGGGTGTTCATTTCGATGAACGCATAGACCTGTTTCTCCGCTTCGTCCAGTTCGCCTCTCTCATAAAGAATCTCAATCACCATGTATTGGGATTCGGCTCCCTCCCGGCTGTTGACTTCATGCGCTACTTTCTGAAAAAAGTCATACGCAAAATCCATCTCGTTTAATCCCTGGAAAGACTTGGCAATCTTAAAGTTAGCTTCCCTGATATCCTCTTCCTGGATCTTGTCCAGCTGCAGGACCTCCCTGGCAGCCTCAATGGTATTGGCATACTCCTTCAACTCATAGTAGCAGCGCATAAGCCCCACCTGTGCATCAAATATGTTCTTCTTCTGTTCTGCATTCTCAAGCAGCGCACGGTAGTAATCGGCTGCCCGGTGATACTCTTTCTCACGATAGGTAATCTTGGACGCAGCTTCCAGGGCCGGTACCGTAAACATATTCTTGGGTTGTCCGATAATGTAATCCAGTGATTCCAGGGCTTCCTCGTTCTGCTGAAGCTTCAGCTGGCAGTCTGCCTTGTAATAGTGGGCGTTCAAGAGGTAATTCCCCTGGGGGAAGGCATCCAGGTAGTCCGTGAAGGCCCGGATTGTTCCTTCACAGTCGTCGCGCATGTAGATCATCTCTGCGGCCGTATAGGAGAGGGAATCCTGTTCGCTGCGCGTGATATCCCTTCCAAGTCCGGTCACAAAAGCCAGGTATCCGTCCACATTATCCTTGCGCACATAGATGTTCTTTATACTGCTGAGTGCATTCTCCGCTTCGGGGGTGCCTGGATAATTGGTGGCCACCTGTTCGTAATAAACAAGTGCCTCATCGTAATCACCGGCATTGTAATGAATCAGACCCAACTGATTCAAGGCATTGTTGGTATAGCTGGAATTGGCATGCTCCCGTATCACGCGTTCGTAATAGTTCACGGCCTGCTGGGGCTGGTTCAGCACCACATAGCTGCGCCCGATTTCGAACAGGGCATCATCCACAAATGCAGAATTGGGTTGCTGGGTGATCAGCAGGTTCAATACCTCGATTTTTTCCCGGGTCCGGTCCAGCAGGCCCAGTGTAAATCCTTTCTGGAACATGGCATAATCCGCATCGGCCTGCCCCTGTGCAATACTGCGGTTGTAATAGTCGATGGCCCTGGTATACTGGGTCTGAACAAAATAACAATCGGCCATCCGGTTATAGGCATCCGCGGTGGTGGCCGTGGATTGGCCCCGGGACAGATCCAGGTAATTACTGAAAAAGTCCAGGGACTTCCCATAGTTCTTTTCATCAAAGTACAGATAGCCAAGACTGTACTGACACAGTGCATATTCCTCCTGCTGACGGGCCCTGGGGTCCTTCAGAAACTCCTCGTAGTACATCCGTGCCGTTGTCCGGTCACTGGTCCGGTAGGCCGCCTCACCCAGCCAGAAGTAGGTACGCGCCGCAATCACGGGATCATAGCCCGCATACTTCAGGGATACTTCCAGCGCATCCACGGCCTCCGTGAAGCGCAGGTTTTTATAGAGTTCAAGTCCCCTGTAAAAGGCCACCTTCTGGTAGGCCCGCTCAATGTTGGCATCCTTCCGGCGTATCTTTTCAATGGAGGTCATTGCCATGGAATAGTTCCGGGTCCCCAGATAGGCTGTGACCAGGTAATTGTAAGCCTCATCCGTATTGTCCGCTGCAGGGTAGGTCCGGATATAGAGTTCCAGGGCACGGATGGCCTCGTTAAAGGGGCTGTAGGAAAGCTCGAAAGTGACCTTGGCGAAGTTGAAAAGCGCATCCTGCTGGATTTTCGGGTCGAAATCCATATTCGCCGCTTTGGAAAAGGCGATCAGGGCCTTCTTCTTGTCCCCCGTTTTCAAATAGCAGTCCCCCAAGTGATAGAGCGCGCTCTGGGCAATCTCTGTATTACGGTAGCTGATCCCTTCGAACAGGGGCAATGCATTCTCGTATTCCTGGTTGTGGTAATAGGCATAGGCAAGCTGGTAGCGGTCATGATAGGTATAGGATGACGTGTGGGACTGGTAGGTCTCCAGGTAAGGGATGGCCGCTTTATAGTTTTCCAGCATAAAATAGGATTCGCCTATGATCTTGGCCACCTCTCCTGCTCTTTTTTCTGAAACCGAATCCATCAGCGACGGGGCATAATCGATCACTTCCCCGTATTTCTTTTGCAAGAAGAGGATCTGTGCAATATAGTAGGGGGCGATCTCGCTGAACAGCGGATCCTTATCAATCTCCCTGAAACCCTTCAGGGCCGTTTCATAGTTTCCCTGTTCGTAATTGATATGGGAGTAGTAATAGGTTGCCGGTCCCCTGTAATTGGATTCTGTCTCCAGGATCTCATAGAAGCAGACCCGGGCCTGTTCGTAATCATTCCGCCTGTAATAGCTGTACCCCTTCTTAAAATAGTACTCGGGCAGCTTCTCCCTTCCGATCCGGAACCGGTCCACCCGGTTGTACCAGGAGATGCTTTTAGCCCAGCTGTTCTTGTCATAAAAGTAATCGGCCAGCCGGAATGCCGCCTCATCCACGTACGGGCTTTCGG
>CAYRLP010000300.1:0-4536 GCA_964424935.1 uncultured Bacteroides sp. | reverse complement strand
GGCATAGGGCTCGTAATCCTTATTTACATAGACCTCTGTTACCCGGTACCGGGCAAGCAGGTCACCCCAGATTTCCGATGGATCTCCTTTATGTACATGCAGGCCGCTGCCCAGGGCGGTCAGTTTTATGTGCATCTGCTGCAACTGCCTGTAGATAAAAGTAACCCGTGCATCATCGGCCGGCAATTCATCCAGGATGTTGGTGTCAAATATAAATACAGGCAGTACGGGGAACCCTGAATGAAGAGCCTGAACCAGGGCCGTGTTATCTTCCAGCCTGAGGTCCCTGCGGAACCAGAAAACGCAGATGTTCCCGTTTATTTGAATGGTGTTGTTCATTCTTTCGATGAACCCGGCTGTGGTCCTTCTATCAGTCCCTAACAAAAAAGGGGGGCCAGGGTTCTGAAATGAATCAGGAATTTTTGCCCGAATCCCTGGCCAGATCGGCCAGATCCGATTCCTTTCCGATCACCAGCAGTGTATGTCCCGTATCCAGGATGGTTTTCTCAAACCCTACATATTCCGTATGATATTTTTCTTTCTTGCCGGGGATGTCCACCTTGCTTTTCAACCCTACGATATTTACGTTGTATCGGGTTCGTATTTCATGTTCCAGGATGTTTTTCCCGGCCATTTCCTCCGTCACGGGAATTTCGATCAGGAAAATATCCGAAGCAACTTCATCGATGAAATGAAAATCGCGGTTCAACAGTTTCAATGCAAACCTTCTCCCCTCATGCTTCTCGGGAAAAAGAATTTCTGTGATATCCATTTTTTCAAGAACCCTGAACTGGATATCCTTGGTAGCGCGGGCATAGATGGTTTTTACCCCGATCCCCTTGAGCAGTTCGATGGTCAGAATCTGAGCCTCGAAGGCATCACCCATGGAAAGGATCGCGGTATCGTCGGGTTTAATGAATTTTGCAAGTGCAGAAGGGTCCAGGTTATCAATACATACTGCAAACTGGCATCCCTCGGCCTTCATTTGATTCACCGCAACCTGGTCCCGGTCCATGACGATAATATCGGCATCATTTTCAAGGAGGGTTCTGGCTATTTCTGTTCCATAAGCCCCCAGGCCTAACAAAACAAATCTTCTTTGATCATTCATAATTAACCTACCATAATATTTATTTCAGGGAACGTATAACTTGTATCATCTTTTACCTCGCTCATGGCCACGGCAAAGGAAAACAGACCGATCCTTCCGGCGAACATGACAAGGGAAATCAGCAGCTTGCCGGTTACCGACAGGTCGGGAGTGATTCCTCTGGAAAGACCGACCGTTCCGAATGCAGAGACGATCTCAAACAGAATATCAACGAACGCATGGTCTTCGGTCCAGGACATTACGAACAGTACCGTAAAGATAAGGATAATAGAAACGGTAAAGACGATGAATACCCTCCGGACGGTTCTCATGGGAACGGTATTCCAGCCCATTTCGACCCGGGTCTTCCCATTTATATAGGTCTTTAAACTTGCCAGAAGGATCATCACCGAGGTCATTTTAATACCTCCTGAAGTGGAGTTGGGCGCCCCGCCAATGTACATCAGCAAAATGACTATCATCAGTGTGGGGATGGCGAGCTTCCCGACAGAGGTGATGGAAAAGCCGGCCGTACGGGAAGTAATGCTCAGAAAGAAGGATTGCAGCACCTGTTCCCCCAGGGGGAGATTTTTCCACTGGGCACGCTGGGTGACCCAGATCATGCCTGCTCCGAAAAGAATGAGGAACAGGGTCCCGGCCAGTATGATTTTTGATTGCAGGGTCAACCCGTGTCTCCGGATCATTTTTACCTCCCCGATACCAAATATATCGGAATAGGTGTAGAACCCCAGTCCTCCAAATACAATCAGAAGCATGATCAGGATCAAGGAAAAGGAACTGAACGGGTATCCTGCCGTCTCGAATCCATTGGTAAATGTACTGAACCCGGCATTACAGTAGGCACTGACCGAGTGAAAGACCGCATTGAAGATGCGTTCAAATTCCGGTAATCCGAGATTGCTCCAGGAAAAATATAGGCCGATGGCGCCGATTAGCTCCGAGACAAACGTAATGGCCACAATGGCTTTCAGGATGGATGAAAGGGAACTAAGATTTTCGTTATCCAGTATTTCCTGCACAATGATCTGGTCCTTCAGGCGGAAGCCCTGCTGGATGAACAGGGCAATAAAGGAGGTTAGGGTGATGATGCCCAGTCCCCCCAGCTGGATCAGTAACAATATGATTATCTGTCCCTCCAAGGTAAAGATCTGGGTGATGTTCACGGTACTTAATCCCGTGATACATACTGCTGAGGTGGAAGTAAATAAAGCATCTATCCAGTTAATCCCCGAATAGGTGGCTTTCGGGAGTTTTAACATGAGCACCCCTGCAATGATCACAAAGACATAGGATAGCATCAGGATCCTTGCCGGATTCAGCGAGAAGAACAGCCATTTTTCTTGTGTCTTCGCCAGGGTGATAATGCCGTTGATGACAATATAGATCTGGATAATGACAAAATACAGCTTGATAAAACTGTGCGTTGTTGCTCTTCTGATCAGATAATGGGGTTCCTCAATGGAAATAATCTCCTCGAAAACAATGGAGACAATAAAAAGCAGCAATAACCCGAACTCGAAGGGCGATTGCTTGACATAGTCCCATTTTGTATCACTGATGATAAATTTTACCAGCAGGGTCAGCACAAAAACAGCCGCAATGATCTCATCCAGGATCAGGAGTTGAGCGATGGAACGATCGGATAAATGAAAACCGTATTTCAGGAAGAGTGAACCAAATGCAACAATCCCGAAGATCGGGGTAATGAAGCCAATGATCTTATAGATCCTGTTTTGTATTGATAATTTCATATACAAGCCAAGGCTCGTTGAGGATCTTTCTTATTTGAGTTGATATTCAATTTCCGAGACCAGATTTCTGAAATCCTTGAATTTCAGATCCGGTATATAACCAACGGCAAGGGTAATCATCGAATCCGAAGGGGTATTCAGGATAAACAAATCCGGAATCGTTTCCCTGCGGATCTCACCACTGCTAACCTCCACGAAAAGGTTGCTGGCAGGTATATTCGGTATCCTGATCCTCATGTGATAGACGGAATCTGCTTCCAGGACACCGTTCAGATACTCCATCCCCGGCAATGTAACTTCAGCCTTGGCTCCCAGATACTCTATTTGCCGGACCCCGTCCTTCCATTCACCCTTCCACATGATAGCTCCATCCTCATACCATTCTACCCACATCCCGCTCTTCATACCTTTTTCATAGTGTCCCTCTTCTTTCATCTGACCGTTTGGATACCAGCGGGTCCAGAGTCCATCCTGTTTTCCATCTGCATAGGATCCCCTGGCTACCAGGACGTCACCTGAAAAGATCTCCCAGGGTCCTTCCCTGTTGCCTGAATCATTAACCTGGTTGATTTCCGATCCGGCTTCTAATCGTTCAGTCTTTCCGGAATTACAGCCAAAAGAAAGGGTGGTCAGCAGGACCAGCAATGGTATGATGTTTCGGAAATGATACATCTGAGTTCGAATATAAACACCGCGAATTTCAGTTTAATTTCTTTTCATTCCAAATGTAACTGGTTTGGATCGAGTACAAATTAGGAACAATTACACGCTTCTGATTTTCCTGTTCACTGGGTGAATGCTGGAAAAGCAGACCAATTTAGATTGATTATTAGAGGCCTTCTTTTTACTTTAGGTTGACTTTGACCTTTTACCTATGAAACCCAGGAATAATACATTCGCCACATTTAGACTTGTGCTTCTAACCACTATTCTGGCCGTGGGCCTTGAAGGATATGCACAACCCTTCAGCAGGCCAAAATCACCGGTGGTTAATGAAGACCATTCCGTTACATTTTTACTGGATGCCGATAACGCCACCCGGGTTGAGCTGATGTTCGGCCCCGACATGTCCAGGCTGCCCTTCGTGAAAGATAAGGAAGGGATCTGGAAAATCACTATCGGACCCCTGGAACCGGACCTGTATACCTATGGGATCCTGGTGGATGGATTACGGATCATCGATCCGACAAATCCGGATATGCAGGGTGGTACGGCTCCCGGCTTTAATCTGTTCAACGTCCCGTGTGATCCGCCCCGCTTCGATGAACTGCAGGAGGTACCCCACGGCTCCGTTCATATCCTGACCTATTATTCTGATGTGCAGGACCTTTACCGGAAGGTTTATGTCTATGTTCCACCTGGTTATGATCAGGATTCTGAGGGGAAATACCCGGTGCTCTACCTGAGACACGGGGGAGGTGGGAACGAAACCTCGTGGTATAACGAAGGATGCGCACCCATTATCATGGATAACCTGCTGGCCGGTAAAGAGGTCACTCCCATGCTGATTGTCATGCCCAACGGGAACGTGGTCAGTGGACCGGCCGGGTATTCCGCTGAAGCCATCCAGATTGCAGCCGATGAGCTGTTTGAAGACGTGATTCCCCTTGTAGAGAGCCAATACCGGGTGTACACCGACCAGGAGCACAGAGCCATTGCCGGCCTGTCCATGGG
>CAYRLP010000299.1:0-4563 GCA_964424935.1 uncultured Bacteroides sp. | reverse complement strand
TCTCTATCTTCTGCTTCAGGATTCTGCTTGAGGGCTGTTGAAAGAAGGAATATTCCAGACCGGTAATGGTGAGGAAATTAATGGCAGCCTTGTACCCTTCGGCACGCCGGTTGGCCCGAATAATGTCTTCAAGATCTATGCGGTTCGGCAGCAGTGAGCTGAAATCCTCGAACATCTCGAAATCGGGAAGGATCTTGAAAATCTCCTCCGCAAGCTGGGTGGAGCTGTAGTATTCATTCAAAGCATCTGCCTCTGTTCGTGCCATTTTGATGGCTTCTTCCGTGGATTTGCCATCCAGTACAAACTCCAGGGCCAGCATCTGGATCTGTTGGTTGTTGTTTAATTCTTCGATCTCCTCTTTCAACCTTTCGATATCGTTCCGACAAATCTCCTCCTGGATCTCAGCAGCGCGCTGTTCACGTTCTGTAGGGTACATCCCTGTCATCTGAAGCAGTTGTTTCAGCTGCTCCTGAACCTGGCCAAGGCCCTCTTTCTTTTCAGCAATCTCCTCCTGGATCTCGTGCAGCTTCCTGCTTACCTGTGACTTCTCCTCCAGGGCATCCAGGATATCCCGTTGTTCCTCCAGTTTTGATTTTTTCTGCGCCAGCGTCTCGTTCAGCTTCTCAAACATCTCCTCTTCCAGCTCCAGTTCCTTTTTAAGTTCTTCTTTTCGTTCCCTGGAAGGGAATTTCCGCATGTTTCGCTTAATTTCGTTCATGCGGAGCCGGACGGTTTCCACCTTCTCCGCGGTCCAGTCCGTCTCCTCCTGTATCTTATTCAATTTGCCTGAAGCAGCTGCAACATCCCGGTTCAAACGTTCCAGGTTTTCCATTACCTTCTGCTCCCTCTTTCGGAACTGATCCTGGGTTTCATTAAAGACTTCCTGCAGTTCATTACTCATCTCCATATGGGAATCCATATCATCTTCCCATCTTCTTGAAATGGAAATGGTTTCCACATTCTGGATCAGTTTCCGGATTTCCGGATCCAGTCTTCTCTTGTCAATGTGATTCTCTATTTCGGTGAATGTACATTGAAACTTGCAGCTCACCACCGGCAGGGAGAGATCGCTCCGGAGCATATCCTCGATAAGCCTGCCGTCATGAAATGCATTCAGCGCTTCCAGGATGGATGTTTTCCCCGATTCATTCTGGCCGATCAGACTGGTGATATTATCGTGGGCCAGGGTGTGCCAGCCCGTATCCACGATGGATCTGAAATTCTGAATTCTGAATGCGACCAAGTGCATGCTTCCGGTTTTATAAAAATCTTATCCCGAATATCAAGATATCGTCCACCTGGGGCACATCACCTTTCCATTCGGACATAATGCGGTCCAGCTCATTCCGCTGCTTCTCCATGGACCAGTCAGATATCCCGATCAGCAATTCTCTTAACGGTCCATATTTAAATTTCTTGTTTTCGGGTCCCCCAAATTGATCCGGATATCCGTCCGAAAATAGGTATACGATATCGTTGGGCTTAAGTTGCAAAGTATGGTTGGTAAATGAGTTTTCTTCGATGGCATCGATCCCGACCGGCATCTTATCCGCCTTAATTTCAGTAAGGACCTTGTTGCGTATATGATAAAGCGGATTATTTGCCCCGGAGAACTGCAGCTCCCTGGATCTGGGATGAAACACGCAGAGGGCCATATCCATGGCGTCTTTATTTTCCAGTTCATAACCCCGCTGGTGAAGGGCCTTCATGACCCGTTCCCTGAGCAAGTTCAGGATCCGGCTGGAGCGGATAGGTCCCCGGATGCTGAGGATTTCATTAAGGAAGGATACTCCCATGATACTCATCAGGGCTCCCGGAACGCCATGCCCGGTACAATCACCGACGGCCACCACTATATAGTCCTCCTTTCTTGAGCAGTAGTAGAAGTCGCCGCTGACAATATCCCTGGGCTGATGAAATATGAAAAACTCCTTGAGTACATTTTCCATATATTTCTGATCCGGAAGTACCGCCCGCTGTATGAAACTTGCATATTTAAGGCTTGCCATCAGCTCCCTGCGCTGATGCAGCAGTTTTTCACGTGTGAGTTCTGTATCTTTTAATGCTCCTTGATTCTTCATCTCATTTAAGGTCCTATTTCAACAGACGTACGTCAAAGATGCCTCCTTTTACGATGTAACAGGGTGAACCGCATTCATCCCCGGCATTGTAGAGGGTCATTTTATCCCCGTCAAAGGCTTCAATAATCCGGCTGCCGGAACGATAGGTGGCCCGGACCGTGTAATAACTGTTGATTTTTGAATAGAGATAGAAATCCTCTGTGGTGGCCGTATCCTGCCAGTCTATTTCACCGTCCTCGTAATTGCCCCGGTAAAAGGTCAGGGGTACGGAATCATTCTCCGCATCAATGCTGAGGTGAATAATCAGATCAGCACTATCCGGTCTGTATCCGTAACAGTCCGCACAATTTACATCCAGCATCCAGTCTTCGGGTTCGCAGGAGGTAAATTTACCCGAGAGCAGGATCAGCAGCCCAAGGACTCCTAGTTTAGTATATAATCTCTTTACTGACATAATTGACTCTCCGGGATAGAATCCGGATGAAAAGTGTAATATTTATCTTCCACGCTCCTTCATTCAGGGATCCAAAAGTATAACGCTCAGCACCTGCTTTTATTCCGGCCAGGTCCCCCTTCATGTAGAGCCCGGCAGACAGGGCCAGGGAGTATCTGACTTTCTGATCCAGGTTGCTTCCTCTCTGGTACGGAACGGATAACATGCCGTACAGGCCTCCATAGGCGCCGTATTCTTTGCCTGACATATCATGCAGCAGGGAAAAGTACTTACCACCGCCGTGGGTCCAGACCCAGCGGAATTCCCTGTACTGCCTGATCAGTTCGTCGTCGATCTCAAACTGTACCTTTCTGTATAATAGTCGAAAGTCAATGCCTGTTTCTACAAAGAATCCGAACTTCCGATCCGTCACCCCAAACCGGACCTGCATAAGATGCTCATTGCTCCGGAAAGAGTTACCCCATCCCAGGTCATATTCTGTAAAACTGGGACCAGGGGATGGTTTGGCTCCGGCATCCTTCAGAATCCTGAGCATGGCAGCCTGGCCCTGCTGCCGGGCCTGATCATACAGGTTCTGTCCGGGTTTGATCAGGTGTTCCACGTTTGCACCACTGTCAATCAACAGTCTGGCAACACTGTCCCGTCTGAACAGGATGGCATGAGCCAGAGGGGTCAGATTCTGCTGGTTGACCCGTTCCAGATCCGGATGATACTCAAGAAGCAGACGTGTTATATCAAGGTTCCCCTGCTGGGCGGCAATCATCAGTGGGGTATTTTGTTTCTTGTCTTCCCCGTCCGGATCCAGTCCGTCCTGCAGCAGCACATCACTGGTCTCCAGGTTCCCGAAATAGACCGCGGTCATCAGGGCCGTGTTTCCATCCCGGTCGCGTATGGAATCCGAGGCCCTGTAAAAGAGCAGCAGGTCTGCGATCTGGTAGTTGTTCAGGGCGGCCGCGTAGAGGAGTGCAGATCCTTCAAACTGGTCTTTGTGATTTGGATCGGCCCCCTTTTCCAGCAGGAACTGGGCCACCTCAAAGTGATTGTTCAGGACGGCGATCAGCAAGGGTGTGGTCTTTTCCAGATAGGTTAATTCCACGTCGGCGCCATTAAGTACCAGTAATTTAACCAGCCTCAGATCGCCTCTTTCCGCGGCAAACATCAGTGCAGTCATTCCCCCTTCCGCTCTTGCATTGGGATCGGCACCCCTCTGAAGAAGCAGGAAAAGGGATTCCGGATTCCCTCTAAGTACGGATTCCACCAGGCTCCAGTCGTCATCGCCCGCTTTAAAATAGGATGTATCCACCATCTCACCAGGAGGCTTCTCCTGGGCGAACAAAGGCAGAGCATCAGGCCCGCTCAACAGGATCCCTGCCAGTAGAGAGATATATATTCTGGTCCTTGTCTTTTTATCCACCTGATCTTTTCACTTTATATCCTTTATCCTGAAGAAGGCCGATAACCCGCTCCCTGAAATCCCCCTGGATCAGGATCCTGCCTTCACCGGCTGAGCCCCCCGTTCCACATGAGTTCTTCAGCTCCCTGGCCAGGTCCTTCAATTCTGCATCGGGTCCCATGAATCCTTCCACCAGGGTTACCTTCTTCCCCTTCCGGTTCTTTCGATCCAGGCTCACATAGAGCTGCTGTAGCCCGGGGGCAAGGGATTCCTCTTCTTCCTGTTCCCCTGTTTCAAATTGAAAATCCGGGTTAGTTGAATAAACCATTCCCAGCCTTTTTTTCCAGTCATTGTCCATCGGAAGGCATGCTGATTGGAGTATAAATATCAGAAATAATTCCTTAAATTAAACCGCCGCAGCCAAAACCTTATACCCATGCGATCCATACTTATCCCCATTCTCGTGTGTCTTTTTTTCGTCTCCTCCTGCTCGCAAAAGTCCCTGATCCCGGAATCTCCTGACGGAAAAATCAGGGTCCCTCTGGGCCTGAACGGAGACCAGTCCTTTATCTACCGTGTTATCCGGAACGGGAAGGAAATGGTGAAACCCTCGTCCGTCAGACTCTGTTTTAAGG
>CAYRLP010000298.1:0-4565 GCA_964424935.1 uncultured Bacteroides sp. | reverse complement strand
GGCCTACCTGGTCCTTGTCCATATACCAGGTAACGCGGTCCAGGCGGGTTTCATAGAGGTTATACGGGAACTCGATCAGGGTCGCGTCCTCCCGGGCCGTGAACTCTCCAAACCGCTGATCCAGATCCACAAAAATCCCCACATCGTCGGTTAGGAACGGAAAATCCTCAAACGAATCTGCTGTCAGCTTGACCCCGGCCGAGTCGGCCTGCAAGGTTCTGCATCCGTAGAGGAAATTGTCCGATTCGAACCGGGCATCGGGGAATCCCATCACACCTTTCCCCCTCAGCCCGGACGGGGCAAGCACCAGGCTTCCACCATGAAAGATGCTATCGCCGTACACCTTGAAAACCTCATCCACCCTGGAAATATTCAGCTGGTTCTCCTCGGCATGCAGGGTCAGGTCGGCCACCGCGTTCTCCACCCAGGGAAACTCCGTTCCTTCACAACGTTCCTGGATTTCGAAATTCCGGGAGCGTGTCATCATGGAATCCGGGTGCATCATGAAAAGATCCGAGGAAGTCGTTGAGGTGAGATAATCAAAGCGGCCATACCCGCGGAGCCCGCCGCTGCTCATCTCGATCTCGTTGTAGAAGGTTCCCAGTCCCCCGTATAGTGGGATGCCTTCTTCCGGGGTCTGCATATAAAATCCCAGGGAATTGTCCTCCCGCAGGGTCATTTCCATCTCCAGGGGGGGAAGAATGCCTGCTGAGATGAAGGTGCCCTTCGGTGCAATGTTCTCAGGTATGAAGTTGTCCAGACTGTCGATACTGAAAGGCTCCAGCTCGAAATAAAAGTCATCCCGGTGATACACTCCATGCTGGATGCTCGGGTCATCAAAGAAAATATAGGCCCCGCCCAGACTGGTGAAGGAGGGGTACTGGGGGTAGTTTTTCAGGCCTGATTTGTTCTCAGGATCATCGATCAGCAGCCGGCCCGTCATTTGCTCCATGGCATTCTCAATCCGCTCGAGGATGGGTTCTCCGTACTGGTTATACTGGTTGGTGAGGATCGATATCTTCAGGGAATCGATATTCTGCATATCTATCTCGAACCCGTCATAATCGAAAAAGAAGTTCTTTCCGGAAAACTGAAACAGCCCTGCATCCACGACCCCGTCGAACTGAAAGGACCGGTTGCGCTTCATAACGATCCGGTTTTCCGTGGGAATCAGCCGAACATTCTGCGAGTCGCTCAGGAAGATGACCGGTATCCCTGAAATGGTCAGGTCACGGTTAGACAGATCCAGCTGGGCATTGGAAGTTCCCTCGGTCCTGGATATAAACCGCATCACATCATAGTCCCGCTGGCGCATAGAGGCACTGATGTAGTCAAAGGTTTTCTGACGGACCGTGATCAGGTCCTTTTCATCGTCGTAATAGACAAAACCGAATTTAGCAAGTCCCATAAGCAGGTGGCGGACCTGATAGGGGGCATATCCAAGGTAATCGGCATAATTGGGCATGGCAAAGGTTCTCCCTCCCAGCATTCTTGAATAAGTGTAGAGCTGAGCCAGGGGATGTTCGATATCCATGCCCTGAAGCTCCATGAAAAAATCAAAATCAAAATAGGTATTTGATTCAAAGGTGGCGCGCCCCACCGAAGTACCTTCCAGTGCCTGCAGCTTCATAAAGGATTCACCCCTGTTCCATGAAAGCTCATCAAAATTCATATCGATGTTGTGGTAGCTGTTGGAATAGGGACCCTGGGACTTAAAATCTTCCGACTTGTTCAGTCTCAACAGATCCTGGGCCGCATCGTACGAAAGCTGCAGGTCGGGATGATATATGGAATCCTGTCCGATATAGATGGAGATGGAGGCATGAGGTGCCCGGATAAACCGGTCGTTCATGGCCACTCTGGCAGTACTCACCTTCATCCGGAGGGTGTCATGATCAAAGATCTCCATAACTGCCGTTTCGTCCCCTATGGAGGAGCCGATCAGGTTTGCTCCTTCGATGGCCAGGCCTCCCCTGTAATTTATCCCGGGGAGAAAATCATCAATTCTGTACGAGTTCTGATAGGACTGGAACTTCGGATACTCATGGGAGCTTATGTCCTTTACGGGTGTTACTTTATCTTCCAGCCTGCCCAGTGCGGTTCCATCAAACAGAGCCGGATAGTACAGTTTTGCAGAATCAGCCGTATATCCCGACGTTTTCAGGTTGATCGTGAAATTGCCCAACACCGCATTCATCTCATTTTCAGGCTTACCGGTACGTTCCCAGGTCACCATGCCATGGGAACCGACCCATCGGAGAGCTAAGGGGTCCACATAGCCCGTGGCATCTTTAATCTGAATAAATACGCTGTCGTAGTAGCAGGCAACCATGACATCTTCGAACTGAACGGTCAGTTTTTCATCGTTATGAAACTGGAAAGAAGGGGTTGAGATCCTCCAGACAATTGTGTTCGTGCCATACAGGATGTTATCCTCCAGCAGGGAGAGGGTAAGTGTAAGAAGCTGATCGATAGCAGTAATAGGGGTATCTTCCAGATTCAGCAAGCGTATAAAACCATCCAGCCATGCCTCATATCCGTGGGAGGTCTTTTGCTCCGTGAAGAATTCCATCATTATTCGCTGATACTTGATAAAATGTGGCCTGGGCCTGCACTTCCGGTTCAGCATCAGGTTCGATATCCGGATAATCTCCAGTTGACGGTCATAGGGAAGGGAATCATAAACATGGAGAAATCTTTGAAAATCAGGAACTTCAGATGATTCAAGATGTGAGCCCGTAAACGTAGTCAATTCAGAAACATATTGTCCGGTATCTCTGGTAAATTCCCGGATGGTCTGCGCGGAGACCAGACTTGCCAGAAGAAACAGCACAAGGGATATGAGGGGTTTTTTCATACCAGCGATTCGCGATTTCCCTGTTTAATAAGGGTAAGAGATATCCAGTTGGACTCCTCCCCCGTACTCAGATGCTTCAGTTCGCACCGGTAGGCTTCGTTAAGAACATACTGTACATCCTCAGCAAGAATACCGCTGATCACCAGCAAACCATCATCCGTGAGGTGCTCCGTATAGGTGGGCAGATCCCTGACCAGGGTGTTCCGGGTGATGTTCGCAAGGATGATATGGAACTTTTCGTCGTAAAGTGCCCCCACATCTCCGAGCCTGACCTCCATGGCAGCGGCCCCGTTTTGTCTTACATTTTCCAGGGCATTTTCGTAGGCCCATTGGTCATGATCCACTGCCAGGACCCTTGATGCCCCCTGCTTGCAGGCATAGATCCCCAGCACACCGGTTCCGCATCCCATATCCAGAATCCTTTTATCCCGCAGGGAATGATTTCCCATTTCCTTGATCATCAGCTTGGTGGTATGATGATGCCCGGTGCCAAAGGACATTTTCGGCTCGATGATCAGGGTACATTCCAGATCGTTGGAGGAATCATGAAAGGGAGCCCTGATCAGTACCCTGTCGTCGATCACCACTGGTTCAAATTTCCTTTCCCATTCTTCATTCCAGTTCTGCTCCTCGGTCCTGTGGAACCGGTATTGCACCCTTATCTGGAGTCCGGCCATCTCATCGATCATCTGATGAAAGGCTTCGGTCACAAACTCTTCTTCTGAGATATAGGCTAGTATATCGTCCTCCCCTTCCACAAACCCCTCAAATCCGATCTTGTCCATCTTGGCGAACAGGATCTCCTTCTCACTGTTCTTCCATGATTTGACCGGTATGACAAATTCGAGGTAGGCCATCTCGGAAAGGGTGGCTAAAATGCATTTGCTATGGCCAGGAAATCTTCAGCTTTCAATGAGGCCCCGCCAATCAGTCCCCCGTCCACATCAGGATTGGCGAAGAGTTCGGCCGCATTGGAAGGTTTGCAGCTGCCCCCGTACAGAATGGTGGTATTTTCAGCCACCTCCTCATCGAACAGTTCTGCCAGCAATCCTCTGATATACTGATGCATTTCCTGTGCCTGATCCGGGGTAGCAACCACACCTGTACCGATTGCCCAGACTGGTTCATATGCGATCACGGTCCGTCCCATTTCCTGATTGGTCAGATCCGCCAGACCTACGGTAAGCTGTTCCCTGATTACATCGAAGAGCTTTCCCTCTTCTCTCTCAGAAAGAACCTCGCCGCAACAGAATATGGGCTTCAATCCTTTTGAAAGCGCCAGCCTGGTCTTTTTATTCAGCAGTGCATCGTCCTCATGATAGTAAGAACGCCGCTCCGAGTGGCCTATAATCACATATTCCGCTCCCGCGGAAACGAGCATATCGGGCGACACCTCCCCGGTAAATGCGCCGGACTCCTCGGAGGCACAGTTCTGGGCCCCCAGTTTCACCCTCTCAATCAACTCTTTAATCTTGCTCAGGTGTGTAAAGGGAGGGGCAATAATCAACAGGGCATCGCCCTGTTTTTCCTTTTCAAGCTTTTCCACTGCTTTGGCAAGTTCCATCCCGTCTTTCAGGAGGGTATTCATCTTCCAGTTTCCGGCAACAATTCTTTTTCTCATCTCATTCTAATTGTTAATGATTCCTATTTAAAAGTAGCAAAAATCATCTTGAAACAGCCTTCATATCCTGACAGGAGAGATATATAC
>CAYRLP010000297.1:0-4571 GCA_964424935.1 uncultured Bacteroides sp. | reverse complement strand
TTGGCCAACGTGATCACGCTGGGCCAGAACCTGCTCTTCAAGCGGTTTATCAATGAGGAGAAGATCATGGCGCGGCTCAATGCCAAGAAGAACAAGCCTGCGAAGAAATCTAGGTTTGCACAGCGTCTGGAAGAAATTCAGAAGCAGCAGCAACAGCAGCTCGGCGGGCGAAAGCCCCAACCAAAGAAAAAGAGCCGGTAGACTAGAATGCGGCCATTTTCAGAGCGGTTACAGCAGCCTCATCGCCTTTATTGCCATGTTTGCCCCCGGCCCGGTCCAGGGCCTGCTGCTGGTTTTCCGTAGTTAATACACCGAAGATAAAGGGTATCTTGTGGTTCAGGTTAAGGGCAGTAATTCCCTGGGTGACACCCTGGCAGATATAGTCGAAATGGCTGGTTTCGCCACGGATCACACAACCCAGGCATATCACTGCTTGAGGGGAGAATTCTTCTGCAAGCAACCTTGAACCATAAGGGAGCTCAAAACTCCCCGGAACGGTCCTGACCTGAATGTTTTCTTCCCTGACCCCGTGTTGCTTCAAACGTTTCAAAGCTCCTTCCAACAGGGCAGAAGTGATTTCCTGGTTCCATTCAGAGACCACGATACCGAACTTCATCCGGGATCCGTCCGGGATGGACGCAGGATCATGTTCCGATAGGTTCTTCAGGCTTGAGGACATACGAACCGTAGCGGGTGTTAGAGGAACATTTTTGCCTCTACCCGTCCAATGTACTTTTTAATCTCGTTTCCTTCAGGAGTATCCGGGTAGATGGATTCAATGGTCTTGTAGGTATCCAGCGCATCGTCAAGCTGGCCCAGTTCTTCGTAGACAAGACCCAGTTTCTTCAGGATAATGGGGGAGGAGAAGTTATTCTCGTACTTATCCAAACCGGCCCTATAGGCAGCGATGGCTTTGTTCAGATCGCCCATTTCCACATAGGCATCTCCCAGGGTACTGTATTTTGCGGCTCCAATAAGCAGGTCCTTGGTTTTGAATTTATTCAGCAGGCGTATGGCAGCCTCCTGATCGCCAAGCTGGTGATAACATACTCCCGCGTAATACCTGGATAATTTTGCAGATTTACTGATACCATAATCTTCCATGACATTCAGGAATCCGGGGTAGGTTCCATACCCGTTCAGCGCCAGGTTAAAGGAATCCATCTCAAAAAATCGCTCCGCGTAAAACATGTCGGCTGCAGCCTCTTCATTGAGGGGCCTGAGATAATACCTGTTGCCTCCGATAATGATGAGAAGAATCACTACAATTCCTCCCAGGATGTAGGTTAATGCTTTCTGATTATCCTCTATAAATTGCTCGGAGCGTGTTAGTGCCTGTTCAATGCCCTCCAGATTCTTGTCCGTATGCTTCACATTCTTTTTCTTCGCCATCAGACTAATTTTCTTGGTTTTCAAAAACTTCCGCAAAAGTAAGCCTTTTTTGGAAAAATGCCGATTGTGGCGGCATAAAAATAGTAATTTTGTATATGCATCTGAAAACACTCTCACTGGTCAATTTTAAGAATTATGAACAGGTGGATATTCCCCTTTCCTCAAAGATTAATTGTTTTGTGGGAGAGAACGGGGTAGGAAAGACCAACCTGCTGGATGCTGTGCACTATCTTTCACTTTGTAAGAGTAACCTGAATCCGGTGGACAGCCAGAATGTCAGGTATGAACAGGAATACCTGGTGGTACAGGGAGTCTTTGACCGGAATGGCAGGGAGGAGAACATATACTGTGGGATTCAGAAGCAGAAAAAGAAGCAATTCAAAAGAAACCAGAAGGAATACAGCCGGCTCGCGGATCACATCGGGCTGATCCCGCTGGTGATGATCTCACCGGCCGATGCGATCCTAATAAACGGGGGGAGCGAGGAGCGAAGGAAATTTATGAATGGGGTCATTGCCCAGTACAGCCGGGTCTATCTTGAAAACCTGATTCAGTATAACCGGGCGCTGATCCAACGAAACAAACTCCTGAAGGATTTTGCCAGTTCCCGGAACTTTGACCGGGTTACACTTGAAGTCTGGGATGAGCAGCTTATCCGTTACGGCGAGGCCATTTTCGAAGAGCGGGTCCGGTTTGTGAACGAGCTTCTTCCGGTCTTCGATGATTTCTATTCAAAGGTATCCGGGGACCGGGAACACGTCTCCCTGAGTTACCAGGCCCAGTTGCTGGAGAAGGGATTCAGGGAGGGATTGCAGTCTTCTGTTGATAAGGATCGTGTGGTGCAGTATACCACTTTCGGCATCCATAAGGATGACCTGGGTATGGACCTGGGCAGCTACAGTTTGAAAAAAAGCGGTTCACAGGGACAGCAGAAGACCTTTCTGGTGGCATTGAAACTTGCCGAATTTGAGTTCATCCGGGAACTGACGCAGATTCCTCCCATACTTTTACTGGATGATATTTTTGATAAATTTGATGCCGGCAGGGTCAAGCAGATCATCCGGCTGGTCGCCGAAAATCAATTCGGTCAGATCTTTATTACCGATACCAATGAAATGCGCCTGAAGGGGATCCTGAAAGAGATACCGGCCGATCACAAGGTCTTCAGGATCACGCAGGAAGCCAGAATAGAAGAGATGCAGGAGTAAAATGGAACGAAAAGAAGTCAAAAAGCTGGATGCACTGCTTCAGCAGTTTGTCAAGTCCAACCGTCTGGAGAAGGGACTGGCCGAGTACCGCTTGATGAAATCCTGGAAGGACCTCCTGGGAATCACCGTTGCCAAAAAGACCAAATCGCTTCGCATCAGGAACCGGAAGCTGATTGTAACTCTCCATTCCTCCGTGGTTCGAAACGAACTGAATCTTATGAAAGATTCACTCATCCCGAAGCTGAATGAAGCAGCCGGGATGGATGTTATTGATGACGTGATTCTTCGTTGATACCGGATTTCAGAACTGCTGGAGGCTTGAGAAGAAGAACGAGGACTCGATTTTTGCGTTCTCGTCCGAATCCGAACCATGTACTGCGTTTTTGGTAATGCTGGTGGCGAATTCTTTCCGGATGGTGCCCTCTTCCGCCTTTGCCGGATCGGTGTTCCCGATCAGCCTGCGGTATTCTTCCACGGCATTCTCTTTTTTCAGGATGGCCACCACGATAGGTCCGGAGGTCATGAATTCCACCAGTTCGCGGTAGAAAGGCCGCTCTTTGTGCACTTCATAAAACCGTTCCGCTTCCCCTCTGGTCAGCCAGAGCATCCGCATGGCGGAAATCGTGAATCCTCCCTGATGGATCCTGTACAGAATGGGTCCGATATATCCATCAGCGACCGCTTGAGGCTTGATAATCGTAAATGTGGTGTTTCCAGACATACATATTCAGTTTGATGATGCATATTAACAAATTAAACCGGTCCTTGTTAAGGCACTTTCAATATTTTTTAACTTTGATCTCTTAAATCGGCAGCGAGTATGGTGGAAAAAGGGCATGCAGAGACAATTAAAAAATGGTTGGAGTCCTCCAAACGGGTGGCTGTGCTGACCCATTCCAACCCGGACGGAGATGCCATTGGTTCCAGCCTGGCCCTGGCCCTGGCTCTGGCAAAGGCAGGAAAGGATGCCCGCGTCGTGATTCCGGACGGGCTGCCCGATTTCCTCCGGTGGCTTCCCGGGATCGAGCGTTCAACCACCTTTGCATACAAGCAGGAACGGGCCGTTGAGATTATCGAGGGTGCGGATCTGATATTCTGTCTCGATTTTAACGATCCGAAACGGCTGAACGGGGCGCAGGAGTTCTTTAAAAAATCGACCGCAAAGAGCATCTTAATTGATCACCATCAGGATCCGCATTCCTTTACCGATCTGAGCATCTCGGAGACCTGGCGGGGTTCGGTAGGAGAAATGATCTACCTCTTTCTGAAAGAGGTATTCCAGGAAGACCTGTTGGACAAGGATATTGCTACCTGCCTCTATGTGGCCATTATGACGGATACCGGGAATTTCAACTACGCAAGCAGCTATCCCGAGATTTTTCACATCGTGGGTGACCTGATGAAATACGATATTGATAAAGACCGTATATACGCCATGGTCTATGATTCATTTTCGGAGGACCGTATGCGGCTTCAGGGCTATTGCATGATGGAGAAGATGGTGGTGCTGCCGCAGTATCATACAGCCTATATCAGCCTGACCCTGGAGGAGCTTAAAAAATTCAACCACCGGAAGGGGGATACCGAGGGTTTTGTAAATATTCCCTTTTCGGTGAAGGGAGTGAAATTCACCGCGCTCTTTGTGGAGAAAAAGGACCGGATCAAGGTTTCCTTCCGGTCCCGGGGCCGCTTTCCGGTGAACCGGGTGGCTTCCGACCACTACCAGGGCGGCGGACATATTAATGCAGCCGGAGGGGACTCCTTTAAATCCATGGAGGAGACGCTGGCCGGCTTCGAGGATCTGTTGCCCAAATATGCAAACCTGCTTCAGAATGAGTAAGATCCTGTTACATCCTATTGTATTCATGATCCTTCTCCTGGCTGGCGGATGCAAGACGCCGGTCCAGGAGCAGCAGGTGAGCGAACCGGACCCGGTACCGGAGCAGTTCATCCGGGTCAACCAGTATATCC
>CAYRLP010000296.1:0-4580 GCA_964424935.1 uncultured Bacteroides sp. | reverse complement strand
CTATTTCAGGGAGGAGTATGAGGCCCATATCCGGGGGGAGTGTCCGGCCGGGAAATGCAAGGAGCTGATCAAATATGAGATTACCGATGACTGCATCGGCTGTACCCTCTGTGCCCAGAACTGCCCGGTGGACGCCATCCAGTTCAGGCCCCATGAAAAGCACGAGGTGGACAACTCGCTGTGCATCCAGTGCGACGGGTGCAGGCAGGTATGCCCGGAAAATGCGGTCATTGTAAAATAAAGAAGAAACAGGAAGGAGACCCGTGGTAAAACTCAAGATCGATAACAGGGAGGTGGAGGCAACGGAAGGCCGCATGCTGATGGAGGTGATCCGCGGAATGGGAATTGAGGTACCCTCCATGTGTTACCTGGAAGAGCTGGAGCACTTTACTTCCTGCATGCTCTGTGTGGTCAAGGAGCGTAAAAGCGGGAAGATCATCCCGACCTGTTCGATTCAGGCGGAAGAGGGAATGGATATCATCAGCATGGATGAGGATATACGGGAGGCCCGGAAACGCGCACTGGAACTGCTGCTGAGCGAACACGTGGGTGATTGTGAGGCCCCCTGCCAGGTAAGCTGTCCGGCCCATATGGACATCCCCCTGATGAACCGCCTGCTGGCGGCAGGGAAGTTCCATGAGGCGCTCCGGGTCATTAAAAGGGATATTGCCCTGCCTGCAGTCCTGGGCCGGATCTGTACGGCCCCCTGCGAGGGAGCCTGCCGCCGCAGGTCCGTGGACCAGGCGGTCTCCATCTGCCTGCTGAAGCGTTTTGCCGGGGACAATGAACTGGAGGGGGATAATTACTGGAAGCCGGAAGTTGCTGAAGATACGGGGAAAAAGGTGACGATTATCGGTGCGGGTCCCGCCGGACTGGCGGCTGCCTACTACCTGGCCCTGAAAGGACATCGCTGCCGGGTGGTGGACCGGAACCGGATTGCCGGAGGCAGCCTCTGCAAGGAGGTTACGAAGGAGGACCTCCCGGCCGGGGTCCTGCAGCAGGAGATCGATCAGATTGCCGCCGTGGGGGTTGAGTTCAAGCTGGGCGTACAGGTGGACGCGCAGGATTTTAAAACATTGCAGGAGGAAAGCGATGCCGTTGTGGTGGCCACCGGAAAGGGAGATAGCGGCGTTGATACCTGGGGCCTTCCCATGCATCCCAAGGGGGTCGAAGCCAACGAAAGCTCCTACCAGGTGGGAGATACTGCTGTTTTTGTGGTGGGGAGCGCCCAGAAGCCTTCCAGGCTGGCCATCCGCACCCTGGGACAGGGCAAGGAGGTGGCCTTCAGCGTGGACCAGTTTCTCAGTGGGCAGCAGGTGAAGGGGGAACCATTCCGCTTCAATTCACGGTTCGGGAAACTGCACCCGGACGAATATGCGGAATACCTGAAGGAATCGGTGGAGGGGGACCGCCTGGAACCGGTGAACATGCAGGAGGGACTGACGGCCGAGCAGGTACGCCAGGAAGCGGCCCGCTGTCTGCATTGCGATTGCCGGGACCTGCAAAATTGCAAACTAAGGCTCTATTCCGAGGTCTATGAGGCCGATCAGAAACGGTTCAACTCAGAAGAACGGCAGCTTTTTACCAAGCAGGTCCAGCACGACCAGGTGATCTATGAACCCTCCAAGTGCATTAAATGCGGGATCTGCGTAAGGCTCACCGCCAAATACCAGGAAGATTTTGGGTTCACCTTTATTGGCAGGGGATTTGATGTGGTTGTGGGGGTTCCTTTCAATGAGAGCACGGCAGCGGGACTGAAGAAAGTGGCGCTCGAGGTGGCCGATGCCTGTCCCACAGGGGCCATCTGCCGGAAAGATACTTGAGAAAAATGAATTTTATCAGACATATTTCAATACGGCAAATTATCTTACTCCTGCTATTCACTGGCCTATGGTTCCCGGTTCAGGCCCAGAAAGGCAGTTGCTGGGTCAATTTCCGTGGGGACTCCCGGCTGAGCGGGGTGAGCGAGGCCTCCCTTCCCGCCCGTCCTTCCCTCCTCTGGAACTTCAATACCCAGGACGGGATCAAGGCGGCCCCGGTGTTCTGTGACGGCGTCCTTGTGGTGGGCACCCTGGACGGATACCTTTACGGAATCAATGAAGACGGGACCCTGAAGTGGAAAATATTTACCGAATATGGGATCGAGGCTCCGGCCCTGATCGTGGACGGGACCGCCTATGTGGGGAATTTGTATGGAAAAGTCTTTGCAGTGGACCTGAAATCAGGCGCCATCCGATGGACCTACGAGACGGATAACCAGATCATGGGTTCGCCCAATATCTACGAAAAGGGAAACAAACGGATCATCCTGGTGGGTAGTTATGACTACTACCTGCATGGAATCGATCAGGTCACCGGGAAAGGGCTGTGGAAATACGAGACCAGTAATTTCATAAACGGGGCCTGTGCCCTTTACAGCGGGATGGCCATATTCGGTGGCTGTGACGGCTACATACACATGGTGGATGCCCTCACAGGTAAGGAGCGGGCCAGCCTTTCCATTTCCACCTACGTGGCCAGCTCGGCGGGCATTGACGGAGACCATGCCTTTGTGGGCGATTATGACGGTTATTTTGTGGCTGTGGATCTGCTGGGACAGAAAGTCGACTGGGTGTTTGACGGCGTGCAGTCCAACCAGCCCTTTATCGGATCGCCTGCCATTCAGGGGAACCACATTTTTATCGGGAACCGCGACAGGAATGTATATTGTTTGAACAAAAAGGACGGGAAAGAGGTTTGGAAGTATAACACGGGCGGACAGGTCGATGCCTCCCCGGTGGTTGCAGGGAACCAGGTGCTGGTGGCCAACATGCGGGGCGATTTGTTCCTGCTTGACCGGAGAAGCGGCAAAGCGGAATGGACCTATGAACTGGGAACCCCGGTCTATTCCAATCCGGCCGTTGTCAATAACCGGTTTTATGTGGCGGGCGAGGATGGCCGGGTGTACTGTTTTGGAACGAAATAAAATACAGCAGCAATGAATATAATGCATATCATCCCGGGTTCCGGGGGAAGCTTTTACTGCGGGAACTGTCTGCGCGACTCCAAGTATGTGGAGGCGCTGCGCAAATCGGATCACAGGGTGGTGAAGCTACCCATGTACCTGCCGCTCTTTGCGGATGAGCACGATCTGAGCAGGGAGATCCCGGTGTTTTACGGAGCCATCAGCCTCTATCTGAAACAGCAGGTTCCTATCCTGAGGAAGGCTCCCCGCTGGGTCGACCGGGCCCTGAACTCCAAGCCCATGCTGAAGCTGGCTTCCAGGTTTGCCGGTTCCACCCGGGCCAAAGGCCTGGAGGAGATGACCGTTTCCATGCTGCTGGGCGAAGAGGGTCAGCAGAAGGATGAACTTCAGATCATGGTCGACTGGATCGTGGAGAACTGTTCACCCGATGTGATCCATCTCTCCAATGCCCTGTTGCTGGGACTGGCCCACCAGCTGGGGGAGCGCCTGAAGGTTCCGGTGATCTGTTCCCTGCAGGACGAGGATGTATGGGTGGATGTGATGAAGCCCACCGCAGCGGAGAGTGTCTGGAAGCTCATGTCGAAAAAGTCTGATCATGTGACCGCATTTATTTCGGTCAGTGACTACTATGCCGGGATGATGAAAGAAAAAATGTCCCTGCCTGAAGACAAGGTGACTTCGGTGCACATCGGGGTGGACCCGGCCGACTACACCTTCAAACCGGTGGCAGAGAAAAAACGGAACATCGGCTATGTGTCCCGCATGTGCCATGAAAACGGCCTGGATATCCTGGTGGATGCCTTTATCCTTCTGAAAAAGAAGGAGGGATTTGAGGATGTGAACCTGGTACTTACAGGAGGATCCACGGGCGACGACCGGAAATTCCTCTCCGATCTGAGGCACCGGATCCGTGAAAACGGGCTGCAGGACCAGCTGGAGATTCATGAAGATTTCGAGGAGCAGGGACTCCGTGAATACTTTGAAAAGGTGTCGGTGGTCTCGGTGCCGGTGCGGAACGGGGAAGCCTTCGGCATTTATCTGCTGGAGTGCATGGTCTCCGGCATCCCGGTGGTGCAGCCCGCCCTGGGAGCCTTCCCGGAGATCGTTCAGCTGGCGGGAGGGGGTGTGATCTACCAGGAAAACACCCCGGAAGAACTGGCCGCCGCCCTGGAGAAACTGCTTTCGGACCCGGAGGAGATGGACCGCCTGAGCCGGGCCGGAAAAGAGGGTGTGGACAAGCATTTTCACATTGATGTACAGGCCGAAAGGATGCTGAAGGTCTACCAGGACGCTGTTAACGTATTAAATTTTTCGGATGCTACTGTCACTTGAACATATCCACAAAGGATTCGGCAATCCGGGCGATGCAAGCTACCGGCCGGTGCTGAACGATCTCTCCCTGCAGGTTGAAGAGGGGGAGTACATCGCCATTCTCGGTCCCTCCGGTTCAGGCAAGACCACCCTGCTTAACCTGGTGGGTGGACTGGATAGTCCGGATGAAGGCCGGGTGATATTCCGGGGAACGGACATAACGGGCTATTCAAGCCAGGAGATCGACGGGTACAGGAACCGGGAGATCGGTTTTGTGTTCCAGTTCCACCATCTGCTCCCGCCA
>CAYRLP010000295.1:0-4581 GCA_964424935.1 uncultured Bacteroides sp. | reverse complement strand
ACCCTGTAGAACATACTGTTGATGTAGTCCCCTTTTTCCACATGGGCCAGGAAATTCCCGGCGGTCACCGGAGCCTGTTCCGGATAGAGCTCCACGGTTATGTCGCCCAGGCCGGTGCGGATGAGCACCCGGGTACCCGGGCGGCCACAGGAGAGCGGGCCGGCAATCATGAGGATCATAAGGGGAAAAAGATGTTTAAACCAGAGCATGTTTCTGAATGAATTTATCAATTACATCGGACAGGTCCGGCTTGCCGATTTCCTGCAGATCATAATAAACCCTTGTATTGGGTTTGTTTATAGTGATCAGGCGGTTCAGGTCAATGGGAGTGCCTATGATCACAGAGTCGCAATCGCAACGGTTGATTGTGGTTTCAAGATCTTTCAGTTGCTCTGCCCCATACCCCATGGCAGGGAGCAGGGTCCCGATCTCCGGGTAGATCTCAAAGGTTTCGCTCAGCTTCCCGACGGTATAGGGTCTGGGATCCACCAGGACTGTGGCCTCATATTTTCGGGCGGCAAGCACACCGGCGCCCAGTTTCATTTCTCCATGGGTGAGGGTGGGTCCGTCCTCCACCACCAGAACCCTTTTCCCTTTAATGACAGCCGGATCGTCCACACGGATTGGTGAAGCTCCATCGATAACGGTTGCACCGGGATTCACCTTCTGGATGTTCTCCCGGACCACCTGGATGCCCTCCGGGGGTGCACTGTCCATTTTATTGATTACAACAACATCAGATGTCCTTAACACGACTTCGCCCGGGTAATAGCTTAATTCATGACCCGCCCTGTGTGGATCCAGAACACCGATGGTCAGATCAGGCCTGTAAAATGAGAAATCATTATTTCCTCCGTCCCAGAGGATCACATCGCATCCATGGGGATCTTTTTCAGCAGCCCGAAGTATGGCTTCGTAGTCGACTCCTGCGTAGATCACATTCCCGCGAATAATATGGGGTTCGTACTCCTCCATCTCCTCTATGGTACACTGGTTGTCCCGAAGGTCCTCCAGACTGGCGAATCGTTGCACTTTTTGTGCTTCAAGATTCCCATAGGGCATGGGATGACGAATGGCCACCACCTTTAAACCCTTCTTCATAAGCAGCTCAATCACCCTCCGGGAGGTCTGGCTCTTCCCGCATCCGGTCCGGACCGCACAGACCGCGATCAGGGGTTTATGGCTCCGGATCATGGTCTCGTTGGTTCCCAGCAGTTCAAAATTAGCCCCGGCCGCATTCACGATGGCACTGATGGCCATCACTTTTGAATAGGGCAGGTCGCTGTAAGAAAAGACACAGGTATTAACCTTAAACTCAGAAATTAGGCGCGGTAACTGGTCCTCGGAGTAGATCGGGATCCCATCGGGGTATAGTTCCCCGGCCAGCCCTGCGGGGTATTTTCTGCCGTCAATGTCCGGAATCTGAGCGGCTGTAAAAGCCACCACGTTATATTCTTCCCGGTCCCTGAAGCAGGTGTTGAAATTATGGAAATCCCTTCCTGCAGCCCCGATGATAAGGATATTTTTTCTTGACATTTGTTATGTGATATGGTATTGAAATCTTCCAAATGTATAGGATTATTCAGCTGGGTATACTGAATATGCTATAGAATAGAAATTAGATGATCAAGCACAGAACAACTTGCCTGTAAATGTGTAATATTATATATTGGATTTTTTCGAATATTTATATTTATATTCGAAAAAGGAGGGTCGCAGATGAATTTTCTTGCACATACATACCTTTCCGGTTGCAATGAGGAGATCATTGTGGGAAATTTCATGGGCGATTATGTGAAGGGGAAAAATTACAGGCTCTTCCCTGATCTGGTGAAAAAGGGAATCCTGATTCACCGCGATATTGATTCCTTTACCGATATGCACCAGATTACCCGGATCAGCAAACAGAGAGTTGCTTCCAGGTATCATAAATATGCCGGGATCATCACGGATATTTTTTATGATCATTTCCTGGCCTCCATGTGGGACAACTACTCCAATCTGCCCCTGCGGGAATTTGTCAAGCGGACCTATGATCTACTCAAACGAAATTACAAAGTACTGCCGGATGCCATAAAGAGATGGTTCCCCACGTTTCTGGAAAATAACTGGATGATGGCCTATACCACCGTGGATGGAATTGAACTAGTACTGGAACGGATGTCTGCCAACACCTCTCTTCCTGATCATTCAGCCTTTGCGGTCGAAGTGCTGAGGGATCACTATGCCCTGTTCATGGATGATTTTCTCCGGTTTTTCCCACTGATCATTCGATTCCTGGAACAGAAGTACCAGATTGAGATTAACACAAGTAGAACGGATTATCCCAGCTGCTAAGCAGATTGCTTGTTATCGGTGGTAAGCATATGGCCCGGAAGTTTATCCACTTTCATAAGCCTTCTGTATTCCTGCTCATAGAAAAATTCTTTCTCCCCGAATGCAGGAACCAGGTCATCAAGCCATTGTGCTTCCGCATCGAATGCAGCAAAGAAGGGTTTGCCGACCCAGGCGGGATTTCTGCCCTGCAGGAATTCCAGAACAAATACTTTTTCACCCTTTATTTCTGATATCCCTGCAATGCGTATTTTTCCGGGGCCCGTTGACATACTTGGACCCCTTACAGTCCGGCCAATTCCGCTTATTTGTTGAAAGGCGTTGGTGTAGATATGATGAGCACGTTCGAGATTTACGCCAAAATAGGTTTGTGCACCGGTGTCCCTGGCTATGAACATATAGTAGGGAATAATTCCCAGATTTACCTGTTTCCGCCAGAGGTCGGCCCATATTTCGGAATCGTCGTTAATGTGTTTCAGAAGGGGGGATTGACTGCGTATGGTCGTCCCGGTTTCCCGGATCCGGTCAATGGCCTCCTTCACTGCATCCGTTTCAAGTTCCCGGGGATGGTTCAGGTGAGCCATTAAAGCTACATGGATTCCCCGGTCATTGATTCTTTTCAACAGTTCCAACAGCTCTGCGGAATCGGGATCGGTCAGAAACCGGTAGGGCCAGAATGAAAGGGACTTCGTCCCGATCCGAATGGTTTTCAGGTGGGGTAATCCGGGTTCCAGCAAAGCATCGATATACTTCTTCAGGATCTCTGTTTTCATCACCATGGGATCACCACCAGTGAACAGTACATCAGTAATGGAAGGATTCTCTTTCAGGTAAGAAACAACCAGATTGGTCTGTTTCATGGCGAATTTCAACTCATTCAATCCCGTAAACTGGGGCCATCTGAAACAAAAAGTACAATAGGCATGACAGGTTTGCCCCTGGGTGGGAAAAAACAGCATGGTTTCCCTGTATTTATGCTGGATTCCGGTCAGAACCTGACCTTTCAGGGTGGGCATATTGTGTTCCAGCTGTCCGGCCGGATGCGGATTCAGGTGCATCCTTATTTCCTCCACATAACTGGCTAGATCCGATTTGGGGATATTCTGCTCGATCATCTCGGACAGGGACCGGAACTGGCTGGGATGAAGCATCTCTTTTTGAGGAAAATTCAGGATATACATGGGATCTTCCGAAAAGTTGTCCCAGTCTATCAGCTCATTTACTACGTAATTGTTGGTTTTGAAAGGCAGTACCTCTGATACTATTTTAATTGAATGAATCTGTTCCTGGCTCAGTCTTCCGTATGTAGGTAATTTATTTAGATTATGTCTCGCGTATACCTGGTATTTCATAAGAACTCCTCGGATTTTTTCATGCGGAGCGAATCCGCCACTTTAGCAATTTACGAAAAATCGGGCAAATTTAAAAGTATTGCCGGAACGTCGACCTGAATTACGCGAGCACAGCTTTCCCTTAATTACTGGATATCATCTGAGTAGTTCAAGTCTGCTGGCATCCAGTCGGAGGAAGATGAAAAGAAACATGGTAAAGGTCCAGAGCGAGGATCCCCCATAGCTGAAGAATGGCAAAGGAATGCCTATTACAGGAAGCAGGCCTATGGTCATTCCTATGTTGACCATGAAATGGATCAGCATGACCGAAATGAATCCATATCCAAATATACGGCTGAAAGAGGATCGTTGCCTTTCCGCAAGAAAGAGCATCCGCAACAGGAAGCCCACGTAGAGCAAGATCACAAAAGTGGTCCCCAGAAAACCCCATTCTTCCCCAACCGTGCAGAAAATGAAATCGGTACTTTGCTCAGGGACAAAATGGAGCTTGGTCTGTGTTCCGTTCAGGTACCCCTTTCCCGAAAATCCTCCGGAGCCTATGGCTATTTTTGACTGGTTCACATTGTACCCCACACCCTGAGGATCATCCTCTATACCAAGTGTCACATAGATCCTGTGTTGCTGATGAGGTTTCAGGACCTTATTCATGGCATAGTCCACCGAAATAATGAAGAATATGGAAATCAACAGTCCGGTCACTACCTTTACCGGCATATATTGTCTCGTGCGGAGTCCTTTCACTATAATTACCAGTACAACGGGAGCCAGCGCGGCCAGTCCCATAAGGAAAAGCGGGAATTCAAGGTGAAGAAGGTAGTTCAGCCCGTAGATGACGCCAAACAGGATCGCAATTAACAACCCGTTGATTATTCCCCTTTTGAAGGAACGGTTGGCT
>CAYRLP010000294.1:0-4620 GCA_964424935.1 uncultured Bacteroides sp. | reverse complement strand
GAGCCATACCGGTTCTATACTGAGCAACAGTTCGTGACCGATTTCCCCGTCCAGCACCTTGAAGGCGTGTTCCTTGGAACGGAATATATAGGGAAGCCCCAGCACCTTGTATTCTTCCGCGAAACTTTCCATGACAGCGGCCGAAACCTTGGTGAGGGCCAGGCTTCCGATCTGGAGGAGTTCCACACATTGTTGTTCGGAACCAAGCTGGCCGCTGGGATAGATGTCAATGGTCAGTTCCCCGTTGGAGAGCTCCTTGCATCGCTGAGCCATAAACTCCATGGCATGGTGAACCGGGTGTGTGGGATCAAGGCCGTGCGCCAGTTTCAGCACCCTTCCCTGCTGCTGGTGTCCGCAGCCTGTCAGAAAAAGCAGCATAAGAGGGATTAAAAACTGGGATCTGCGACGCATAGGTTCTCGGTTTACCCTTTCAGTGAGTTGATAATTTTCAGGGCTTCTCTGGCAGTTTCTTCCAGTTTCCTGAAATCCTTGTTACGGATGACCTCCCCGGTGATCAGCTGGCTTCCCATGCCAACACAGAATGCGCCCGCATTAAACCATTCGGTCAGGTTCTCCCGGGTGGGAGAAACCCCTCCCGATGGCATGATGTGGGACCAGGGACAGGGGCCAAGGTAGGCTTTCAGAAACCGTGCTCCTCCCACGGTAGGACCCGGGAACAATTTAATGATTTCTGCACCCAGTTCCTCCGCTTTGCTGATTTCGGATGCTGTGGCGCATCCGGGGATCCACAGTACCTTGCGGCGGTTGCAAACCCGCGCCATATCTTCGTTCAGCAGGGGGGAGACAATGAAATCAGCACCCAGCTGAATATAGAGGGAGCAGGTTCCGGCATCCACCACGGTTCCCACCCCTAAAACAAGGTCGGGCATCTTTTCCCGGCTCCACCGGAGCAGTTCTGCAAAAAGCTCATGAGCCTGCTTTCCCCGGTTAGTAAACTCAAACAGGTGCATCCCTCCGCGATAGCAGGCGGCGATTACCTCCTTCATGAGTTCCGGATCGGGATGGTAAAAGAGGGGGATGGCTCCGGTTTCCCTCATTTTCAGGACAACATCAATTCTTTTCATGGGATTGCTCGTTCATACTGGTGATGATGTTTTTAAAAATAGAGATATTTGGCCAAAGATAAAAACAGTCCGGCTAGGGTTAGTCCGTAAATATTATGGATTGGGACCACCGCTGGGCTTCCGAATGCAGATACGCCTCGATTTCCTCCCTGGAGCGCCAATCTGGATTTTCTTTTTCCCACAAAGAGTAAAAACGATAGGGAATCCACTCTCCCGGTGATGCTTCCAGCTCCGCGTAATAGGTCTGGATCACTCCCTCCCCCTCATCCTGAGTCTCCCCGGCCCTAAGCAGGAACCTGGTGGGCACCACCAGGGCCATGGCGAGAAACGAACCATCTTCCGACTGCTGGTCAAGGGTATACAGTGCCGTGTAATTGGCATCCAGTTCCAGGACATGCAAGCGGTTACTTTTCATGTTGACGATCCCGACCACCAGGGAGAGCGGTGCTTCCGATCCCTCATAGCTTACCAGGCTCTGGTAGCAGCGCCGGCCGGCCACAATTTCAATCTGGTGCGTGACATTCAGCACCTGGTCCCCGGCATGCCAGTTTTCATAACGAAGATTGAACCTGCTCCGCAGGGGTCCCCGCAACAGGACCTCATAGGAACCGGAGCCGTTGTCACCCACGCGGTACATGGAATCGTTGTACATGTAGGCGATACCTCCTGCACCCAGGCTGCTGCCCACCTTCAGTACATCCTGCCCCCAGTCGCCCGGTTCATGATAGCTGGGCTCTCCCTCCCGGCCGACCTGGTCGAGGACCATGGCCGAGGTGGTTTTCCCGAAGATATCCATCCCGTTCCGCTGATCCAGGTAGTTACGGAATCCCACAAGGTCGTTCTCCCAGGCGGGTCCCTCCATCTGATATTCGGCACTGGTCCGGTTCTCATAATTATGGTAGGAAACGCCTTCCAGTCGCCCGGCCCGATCCAGTTTCCTGTACTGGTTCCTGGCATCCCCCAGGTGAAGATTGGTCCGGATGGGAAATTCCGGGTAATTTTCCGCAGGGGTGAATCCCAGGCTGATCTTCTGTTGGGCACCTGCTTCCAGGTTGGTCAGGGCAAACAGCTCATCCCAGGTGCCGTCCCCGTCCAGGTCATCCACCTGGGCCGGGATATAATTACCGGCAGGATCCTTCAAAAAAGGCCACTGGCCGGCAGGAACGGAGATCCAGCCTTCAATCTCTCCCCGGGAAAGCAGGACGATCGCATCGTTGCGGGTCTGATCCATGGGATTATACACCTGGAGCGTAATCTCTTTATCCGGGTTGCAGGATAGCATTCCCCATGCCAGACACAGGGAAAGCAGCTGAATCGTTCTTCTAGTTCGTTTTTTTGGGTGACTTCTCATATCAGGTTGGGTTAGTTGCATTTATTCTGTCAGCTTTCATTGGAGGGTTTCCCGATGGTGGCCAGAATTCCCCCATCCACATAAATGATCTGGCCGTTCACAAAATCGGAGGCCCGGGAGGCCAGAAACACGGCCGTTCCGGCCAGGTCTTCCGGATCGCCCCATCTTCCTGCCGGGGTCCGGTTGATAATGAAATCATTGAACGGGTGTCCGTCCACACGTAGGGGTGCGGTCTGGGTGGTGGCAAAATAGCCCGGGCCAATGCCGTTGATCTGGATGTTGTACCGGGCCCACTCGGTGGCCATGCTTCGGGTCAGCATTTTCAATCCGCCTTTGGCCGAGGCATAGGCGGAGACGGTATCCCTTCCCAGCTCGCTCATCATGGAGCACATATTGATGATTTTGCCGTGGCCCCGCTCGATCATGCCCCGGGCTACTGTTTTGGCCATAATGAAGGGACCGGTAAGGTCCACATCCAGCACTTCCCTGAAGTCCCCGGCTTTCATTTCCAGGATAGGTACCCGCTTAATAATCCCGGCGTTGTTCACCAGTATATCGATGGGTCCCACCTCTTTTTCCATGACTGCAATAGTGCGTACCACCTCAGCTTCATCGGTCACATCCAGTAGATAGGGATGGATGTGTATGCCTAACGCAAGGTAGCCTGCATTCGCCTGCTCCAGTTTTTCCGGGAATACGTCGTTGATGACCAGGGTGGCCCCTGCCCGGGCCAGTGCGGTTCCAATGGCCATTCCGAGTCCGTGTGTACCGCCAGTAACCAGGGCTGTTCTGTTGTTCAGATCAAAAAGTGCTTGTTCCATGTCTATCGCATTAGCGTAATTCATTGGGTTGAATCATATCCATGTCGCTATAGTCCAGGTTTTCCCCGGCCATTCCCCAGACAAAGTTGTAGTTGCAGGTACCTGCTGCAGCATGAATGGACCAGGGAGGGGAGATGACAGCCTGTTCATTTTCCAGCCATATATGCCGGGTCTCCCCGGGATCGCCCATGAAATGGCAGATGGCCTGACCGGGCGGCATTTCAAAATAGAAGTATGCTTCCATCCGCCGGTCGTGCAGGTGAGGGGGCATGGTGTTCCACACACTTCCCGGCATCAGTTCGGTCATTCCCATCTGCAGCTGACAGGTTTCAACTACGGAGTGGATCAGCAGTTTATTGATTTTTCTCGCATTGGATTGTTCCAGGGAGCCCAGTTCAGCAATTTCCGCATCGGCCAGGGTTACCCGTTTGCAGGGGAAGGCCTTATGTGCCGGTGCTGAATTAAAATAGAGATGTGCCGGGCGTTCCGGATCCCTGCTCCGCATGATGATCTCTTTGGATCCTGCACCCACATAAAGCGCATCCTTGTAGTCCAGGTCAAAGACCGTTCCATCCACAGTAACGGATGCCTCCCCGCCTACGTTGATGATCCCCAGCTCCCTGCGCTCACAGAAATAAGTGGATTTCAGGGGATCCACGGGGAGAAGTTCCAGTTCCGGTTCCGGTACGGCACCGCCCACAATGTACCGGTCGTTCATGGAATATACCATATGAATCTCTCCGGGCACCATCAGGGTTTCCACCAGGAATTCCTTTCTGAGTCTCTCTGTGCCATAATGCCTGGCATCTTCAGGATGGTTTGAAAATCTGACTTCGTAATGAATGGACATGGTTCTGTTTTTCCAGGTTTAAACCAAAGTTAACAAAAGAGAGCAATCATAGGCTCCCCCGTAAAAAAATAGGTACCCATCCGGCCATTTCGTATATTTAGGACCCCAAGACCATCAACTATGAAAAAGAACACCTCCCTTCTTATGCATCTGCTTCTGGCCGTGATTGTCATCGTTGAACTGGCCGGCAGGCTGACCGATAACATGATGCTGGAGTATCCGGTGAAACCGCTGATCATGATCTGGATGGCAGTCTATTTCATGCTGTTCCTGAAAAAAGGTGCCTTTACGGTCCCCGTACTTCTGGCCTTCTTTTTCTCCTGGGTGGGAGATAATTTCCTGATGTTGTCTGACCGGGATGAGCTCTTTTTCTTCGCAGGGGTGGGGGGATTCTTTTTTGCGCAGCTGACCTATATATTCGTCTTCACCCGGTTCAGTGAAACGGGCGGGAAGGGATATGTAAAGAAGAATCCCTGGGTTTCACTTCTGTTTGTGGCCTATGTGGCAGGGATG
>CAYRLP010000293.1:0-4637 GCA_964424935.1 uncultured Bacteroides sp. | reverse complement strand
GTGGCGGGAAGGGTAAGCCAGTATCTTGAAATCGATTCCATACAGCTGTCCGCCCACCTGACAGATCCTGAACTGCCCTCGAAATATGGGTTTGATGCGGCTACATTTACCAGTATGTTTATCCCTGAAACCTATGAGTTTTTCTGGACGGCGACGGCCGAGGATTTCACCCATCGTATGAGGGATGAGTACGAAAAATTCTGGAAGGGGGAGAGGGACCGGAAGGCGCAGAAGATGAATATGACCCGCTCAGAGGTGGTTACCCTGGCTTCCATTGTGGATGAGGAGACCCTGTATGATGATGAGAACAGCCGGGTGGCCGGGGTATATCTGAACCGACTGGAACGGGGGATACCCCTGCAGGCAGATCCCACTTTGAAATTTGCACTGGGCGATTTTTCCCGCCAGCGTATCCTGAATGGGGACAAGAAGATCGATTCACCCTACAACACTTACCGATTCAAGGGACTTCCGCCCGGACCCATATCCATTCCCTCTATTTCGGCCATTGACGGGGTTCTGGATCATGAAAATCACAGGTATCTCTATTTCTGTGCCAAAGCCGACTTCAGTGGCTATCATGCCTTCGCCAGCACCTATTCGCAGCACCTGAGCAACGCCAGAGCCTATCAGAAAGCCCTGAACAGCCGAAGGATCTATAAGTAGATGAAATACAACTAAATCACCTGGACCTCCCGTTCCAGGGTAATTCCAAAGAGCCGTTCCACATCCTCCCGGATGGCCTCGGAAAACTCGAAAATGTCCTGACCGGTGGCACTTCCGTAGTTGACAATCACCAGAGGTTGGTTAGGCCAGGTTCCCACGTCACCAATCCGCTTTCCTTTCCATCCTGCCCGGTCAATCAGCCATGCAGCCGGGATCTTTACCTGGTTCTCCACTTCAGGATGGAAGGGGACATCGGGGTATTCCACCCGGATACATTTATACTGGGTCCGGTCTATAACCGGATTCTTGAAGAAACTTCCGGCATTTCCAAACTGGTCAGGATCGGGTAATTTAGACCTGCGGATGGCCATAATTACATTCCGCAGATCCAGGGGCGAAGTCCCTCTTGTTTTCATGAATTCCGCCTTCACACTCCCGTATTCGAGGTTCAGTTCCGCCTTCTTTTTTAGGCGGAAGGCCACATGGGTAATGATGTACCTTCCTCTGGCTTCCTCCTTGAAAATGCTGCTCCGGTATCCGAATCTGCAGCTTGTACGGTCCAGCTTTACAGGCTGCTTCAGCTGCAGATCCCAGGCCTCGAGCCATTCAAACCGATCCTTGAGCTCTACGCCATAGGCCCCGATATTCTGAACGGGCGAGGAGCCCACCGATCCGGGAATCAGGCTCAGGTTTTCCAGTCCGTACCAGCCCTGATTCAGGGTATGGACAACCCAGCGATCCCAATTCTCGACAGCACCCGCTTTTACCACCACCTCTTTTTCATCTTCCTCCAGCAAATCCACACCCTTCGTACCGGGTTTCAGGACCAGTCCTTCAAAATTGTTCCGGAAAAGGATGTTACTGCCCTCGCCCAGGACCAGGAGGGGCATCCGGTACAGGCTTTCATCTTCCAGCAACCGGCTCAGGGCTTCCATATCGGCGCATCTGGCGTAATGAGCTGCTATTGAATCCAATCCGAAGGTGTTCATCGCCTTCAATGATTGATGTTGGGATATGTCGGTCATCTGGTTAAATATAGCAATGATTTATCCCAATTCAACACCAGCTTTTCCTATCTTTATTCATTATAGGAACCGTTTTGAGGAGAATCTGCATATCGGTGATCAATGACCTGGCCACGGATCAGCGGGTAAACCGGGTAGCCTTGCTTCTGACCGGACTTGAATTTGAAGTGGTCTGTCTGGGCAGGAGACTGCGGACAAGTCCGGACCTGCAGAACAAACCCTTTATGCATAGGCGATTCCGGATGCTCTTCACCGGAGGTCCCTTATTCTATGCCTGTTTTAATCTCAGATTGTTGATAAGCCTGTTGTTTATCCGAAAACCGGCATTGCTGATTTCCAATGATCTGGATACCCTGCCGGCAAATTATATGGCAAGCAGGATCCGAAGGATTCCCCTGATCTACGACAGCCATGAGCTGTTCACACAGGTTCCTGAATTAATTCACAGGAAGCGGGTACAGTCCGTCTGGAAATGGATAGAAAGCTTGTTGCTTCCGAGAATCAGTCATGCCGTCACCGTCAGTTATTCCATTGCGACCATTTACCGCAGGCTGTATGGAACCCGCTTCCTGGTGGTGAGAAATGTTCCTGAGAGAATGGATTGCGCCCCCCGTGAAGTTAAGGAAACGGATCCCCAGATGATCATATACCAGGGTGCACTGAATCTGGGGAGGGGCCTGGAGTTGATGATTGATGCCATGGCTTTTCTGCCGGGCATCCGTTTTGTGGTGGCAGGTACCGGTGATATCGAAAAGGAGCTGAAAGAGCGGGTGATCAGGAAGGGCCTGACAGACCGGGTTGAATTCAAAGGCAGAATGGTGCCGGAAGAGCTTTTCCCCCTGACCCGGACCGCCGATCTGGGAATTTCCCTGGAAGAAGACTTGGGCCTGAATTATCGCTATTCCCTGCCCAATAAATTATTTGATTATATCCAGTGCCGGGTTCCGGTACTCTGCTCGGCGCTTCCTGAGATGAGCCGGATCGTCGATGCATACGGGATCGGCGTCTCCACGCGGGAACGGGACCCGGAAAAGCTGGCAGGCATCATCCGGTTCATGCTGAAGGAGCGGTCCGGCGGTGCCTGGATGAATGCACTTGATAAAGCGGCCCGTGAATTATGCTGGGAGAAAGAATCTCTGGTATATATGGAACTTCTGAAGGACTGCGGGGTGCTACACGGGCAATCATAACAAAACAGGCTGTTTTTCGTTATAGTCTTATATTTCTGATACTCATGAAAATAAGTTTGAGCATCCTTATATCGTTACTGACACTGCTGCCGTTCAGACTGAACGCACAGGTTGAATTCATAGAAGTGGAGACCCCCGAGCAAATGGATGCAGCACGAAAGAAGGCATCCGACCAGATGTTGATGCTGTTCGTGGATGTCTATGCGACCTGGTGCGGCCCCTGTAAAATGATGGACCGGGATGTTTACGGGGATCCTTCGGTGGCAACCTATATGAATACCCATTACGTGAATGTGAAGCTGGACGGAGAGTCGGATTACGGCAGAATCTATGTCCGGGAGCAGCAACTGGAAGGTTACCCCAGCATGTTTGTTTTCAGCGATGATGGGGAACGGGTCAGCAAGATCGTCGGGTATACACCCGCGGATGCACTGGTGAGCACACTTACTTCCTTAGAGGAGGGTTACAACCAGGTAAAAAAGTACCGGTCAGCATATCAGAACGGGACCCTGGAGCCGGGGGACTTTGCCAGCTATATTCAGGTGGTCCGGGAAATGGGGAACCGTGAAGAGGCAGAAAGACTGGCGTCGGAATATGTGGAACAGGTGATGGGACCAAAACTTTCTGATGAGGACATCAGGGTCGTGGCCTTTCATATGGATCTGGCGGATGTATGGTGGGAAGATTTTTACTCAGACCCTCAACGCCTGAAGCGTGTGTTGAAAGAGGATTATATGCTGGCCATGGAAGCTATCTACAACAACACCCTGATTAAGGCAATACAAAATGAACGGGTCGATCTGATCAGCAAAATGGCCAATGAACTGGCTCCCCTGGTGGAGGAGGAGACTATCTCCTGGGACCTTCGGTCCCTGCCTTTCATTCAGTACTACTATTACAGCAACAAGACCCAGGATTTGATAGAGTACGTGGATAATCGGTTTGCCACGGACCGTAAAGGGGATCATCAATGGCTCTACAGGGCGGCGTCCCATATCACGGATATGGATCAGCAATACCGGACCGAGGAATTGCTGAAGAAGGAGCTGGAATGGTATGCAACATGCATCAGCCTGGATGAACAGTTTGATTATTACTTCTATCATGGGATGGTGCTATTATTTCTGAATGAGCAGGAGAATGCCAGGAAGTCCTTTGAACATGCGGAGCCGCTGGCTTCAACGCAGGAGGATAAGGAGATGCTCGCGCAGGTCATGGAGTTTTTGAATAGACGGTAGATACTTCTGTTGTGAAAGTGGCCGGGAACAGTTACTTTTGGATTCAGAACTACAAAATGAACCTGAGATGAAGCCTTTAATCAGTATACCCGTTTTGCTTTTACTTGCTTTTCTTGTCTCCTGTTCAGGAGGGGGAAACGATCTGGCCCGCGATGGATTAAAGGGAAAAGTGAAGGAAACCAGGGAGTATCAGTGCGATGCCACCTATGAGAACGATCAGTGGGTGGCCGGTGTGGATTGCGCAAATGGTTTCAGGGTGGTAGAGTATGATGAAGAGGGGAACTACATTCAATCCTTTGGTTTGAGCGATTGCGGCGATACCACCAGCCTTTCCACTACCAAACGGGAGAATGGCGAGGTGAAAGAGGAGTACAATTACAACAGGTTTTACCTGACCCCTACGCATTCCAGGATGGTGCTTGTTTCAAGAACCGTGATGGACAGGGTTTCAGACGATCGGGTAAATTTCGAAGTCTGGCAGGGTGACAAGCTTGCTTATGAAGGGGCCACCTATTACG
>CAYRLP010000292.1:0-4642 GCA_964424935.1 uncultured Bacteroides sp. | reverse complement strand
ATTTACCTCATTGTTTATGACATGAAGGGTCTCTCCTGGAATAGCCACACAACGTTTAATGTAATTGTCACGTCGGTACAGCGGCCTGGTTTCCACATCGTATTTTTCGGCAATCTGCTTGCGCACGTAATCTTCATAAACTGACATGGGACGGGTGCGGTTGTTCCTGGCCTGGTCCGCCTGCATCAGGTTGTAGGACTCTTCGCGCACCAGGTCGTAATAGTCGAAGTTATTTTTGGCATAAACGGTGTGGTCCGATTTCTCCAGGGCCACCGTATCGGAAGCCGGGAAATTGAAGACCACGATATCATTTCTTTTAACATGTCCGAAGCCTTTCAGCCGTTTATAGGGCCGCTCGATCCATTCCAGGTAGGATTTTCCACCCAGAACTGTATTGGGCAGGAATGGAATAGCCAGGGGGGTTATGGGGCTTCGTGGCCCGTAAGCGGTTTTGCTTACATAGAGGTGGTCACCAACCAGCAGGGTATGCTCCATGGAGGGAGTGGGGATCTTGTAATTCTGAAACAGGAAAATATTGATCAGTGAGACCGCTACTATCGCAAATATCAGGGCATCCAGCCATTCAATAACTACGTGGTTCTTTTTCTTTCTGCTTTTCCAGAAGGACCAGTTCACCTTTTTACTTACGTAAATATCATAGATCACCGGAATTCCGAAGAAGAACCAGTAATTTCTCAGCCAGATCACAAAAAGGATGTATACCGCGACGGCTACACCGAACTTGAAATATTTGTGCTTCAATAATTTAATAATATTCATCAGGCATTTATTTAATGGACCTAAAGATACGTTCTTTTCTTAAACCTCCAATGAACGGGCTGTCCGGTTTAACAGAGAACCAGACAAGAACAGCCTTGCCCAGGAGGTGGTCCTCCGGAACAAATCCCCAGTACCTGGAATCGGCCGAATTATGATGGTTGTCACCCATGACAAAGTAGTAATCCATCTGGATGACATAATGATCGGCCGGTTTCCCGTTGATGTGGATGACCCCGTCCAGTACAGCCAGTTCATTGTTCTCGAAGGTGGTTATGATGCGTTTATAGATGGGTAGATTGAGCAGATCAAGCTGGATGGTATCTCCCCGTGCGGGTATCCGGAGGGGGCCGAAATTGTCACCGGTCCACCGATAATGGCTGCTGTGGGGAAAAATCTCCTGGTTCTGGAAGGAAAGCGTCGGTTCCATATATCTGCTTATGCTTCTCACCTGGGGAAAGGACTTCAGTATTTCAACCTTTTCATTGGTCAGGTATAGAACGTGCAGGGAGTTAACGGGATTGTAGGTAACGGTGGTTTTAGGAATTTTTAACGAATCCAGCAGACGATCGGGGAGGGGTTCCCCCTGGGTTCTCACATAATATTTGAATTTCTGCAGAGGCAGTTCAGCCTGTTCCTCACCGTTTACCCGGACCCTGCCTTCGGTGATAAGCAGGGTGTCGCCCGGGAGGGCCATGCACCGTTTGATGTAGTTCTCTCTTTTGTCAACAGGATGGGTAATGATCTCAAAATCGGACAGAATGTAGTCCCGTCCGTACTGACGCACAAGTGAATAGTAGTTCTGGCCCGGATACTGCACCACCATGGTATCTACTTCCGGAAAGTTAAAAACGATGATATCGCCCCGCTTTACCCTTGAAAAACCCTTCAGTCTTTTATAGGGCATTTCTATCTTTTCCGAATAGGACTTCTTCCCGGAAGGGAGCTTGTTATGAAAGAAAGGAATGGCCAGCGGGGTTTCAGGGAGCCTGGGCCCGTAGGCCAGTTTGCTCACAAATATATAATCTCCCGCCAGAAGGGTTTCCTCCATGGATGGGGTGGGGATCTTGTAAGTCTCCACAAACAGAACCTTAATGGAGAAGGAGCAGAACAGGGCCAGCAGTATCACAAACATCCATTCAATGGTCTGCTGCAAGCGCCTGGGCAGTGAATAGCTGCGAAGGGACCAGTCCGCGTACCGGGTGATATACAGATCGAAGAGAATCAGGTTCAGAGGAAGCAGGAAAATGAGTCCCACCCAGATGCTGAGGATGGACCAGAACAACCCGGAGAAGAAAAAGCCTAGGTACCTCCATACTACCCGCTCCATGAGCCTAGAGTTTTAGGAGATCCTGCATACCGAAAACACCTTTTTTATCTTTAATAAAGGTGGCGGCAAGCAGTGCTCCAGCAGCAAATGCGTCCCTGGTTTTGGCTTGATGATTGAGTGTAATGGTGTCCAGTTCGGATTCGTAACGGATGGTATGTATTCCCTTGACCTCACCCTTCCGGATCGCCTCAATGGGCATATTACCCTCCTGTTCCCCCGGGGCATCCTCACTCTGCTTGAGGTACCAGCCGTGGATCCGGCTGTGCATTTCCTGGATCTGCTGGGCGAGATGAATGGCGGTCCCGCTGGGAGCATCCTTTTTGTGAATGTGGTGAACCTCTTCCATGGAAACCCGGTACTCAGGAAAGCGGTTCATGATTTCGGCCAGCTTTCGGTTCAGGGCAAAAAGGATGTTTACTCCTATTGAGTAATTGCTGGCATAAAAGAGCGTGCCGTTTTTCTCCCGGCAATAAGCTATGATCTTTTCTGCCTGATCGTTCCAGCCTGTGGTACCGGTGACAACCGGGACTCCCAGGCTTATGCATTCCATGATATTTGCGGGAGCTGCGGATGGGACGGAGAATTCGATAGCAGCATCCACTCCCCGCAGGTTCACGTCATTGAGGTCTGCCCGGTTATGTTCATCAATGATTACCGGAAAGGAGTGACCCTGCTGTGTTCCCATAGCTTCGATGGCCCTGCCCATTTTCCCGTATCCTATTAGTGCAAAATTCATGGGGACAAGATAAAAAAAAAGCTGCTCCATAATGGGGGAGCAGCCTGATAATGCATGATCGTTATCCAGGAATTACTGGACTTTTTTCACGATGGCTTCAAATGCCTTAGGATCATTCATGGCCAGATCGGCCAGAACCTTCCGGTTGATTTCGATGCCCGACTTACCCAGTTTCCCCATGAATTCGGAATAAGACATATCATAGGGACGGACCGCGGCATTGATACGCTGGATCCAGAGTGCCCTGAATTCAGCCTTTTTCTTCCGGCGATCCCGGTAGGCATAGGTGAGTCCTTTTTCATAGGCATTCTTGGAGACCGTCCAGACATTCTTCCTGCGACCAAAGTACCCTTTGGTCTGCTTCATCACTTTTTTTCTTCTCTGTCTTGAGGCGACAGCATTTCTTGCTCTTGGCATGTTCTCTTCTTTTTTCGGATGCAGGCGGTCGTTACGACACTTTTTTGCTCTGCATCCCGGTTAAAACTAATTTACCTTCGTATTTCTACTTCATCGTAAGCAAACGCTTGATGTTTTTCTGATCAGCCTGATGCACTTCACCAAAATAGGTCAGGTTCCGCTTGCGCTTCTTTGACTTTTTGGTAAGAATATGACTCTTGTAAGCGTGCTTCCTCTTGATTTTACCGGTACCCGTAAGTGTGAACCGCTTCTTGGCACCGGAATTCGTCTTCATTTTTGGCATTATTCCTACAAATTATCTGTCAACAATCTATTTCTTTTTAACCAGTTTGGGAGCCATGAACATGGTCATGCGCTTTCCTTCGAGCTTGGGGAGCTGCTCCACTTTCCCAACCTCTTCAAGGTCCTGGGCAAGTCTTAACAGCAGGATTTCTCCCTTCTCTTTATATAATATGGACCTTCCTTTGAAAAATACAAACGCCTTCAACTTGGCGCCGTCTTCAAGGAACTTCTGCGCATGCTTAAGTTTAAAACTGTAGTCATGCTCATCCGTATTGGGCCCGAATCTGATCTCCTTGACCACAATCTTCGTGGCTTTGGATTTCATCTCCTTCTGCTTCTTTTTCTGCTGGTAGAGAAATTTCTGGTAATCGATGGCCCTGCAAACGGGAGGATCGGCCTTGGGGGATATCTCCACCAGGTCAAGATCCAGTGCATCGGCAATTTTCAAGGCTTCAGACAATGAAACTATCCCTGGATTCTCAATGTTGTCTCCAACAAGGCGGACGGTGCTGGCACGGATCGATTCATTGGTCCTGTAATAAATCTTGTCCTTGGGACGGTTATCGCTAGTACGTTTACGATAATGAGATGGCCCTGCTATGACTTGTTCCTCCTATACGTTTGGTTAAACATCGGTATTCATTTCTTCCAGCTGATTCTCTATCTCTGATTGCAGAAACCGGGCAAATTCTTCCAGTTTCATCGCGCCCTGATCACCTTCTCCCTGCCTTCGAACGGAAACTGTACCGGTTTCCTGTTCTTTTTCGCCTATGATAAGCAGATAGGGAATTCGCTTTAACTCGCTATCCCTGATCTTCTTACCTATCTTTTCACTGCGCTCGTCAATCAGGGTGCGAATATCGTAATTTTTGAGGAATTCTGAAACTTTTTCTGCATAATCCTGGAATTTTTCGCTTATGGGCAGAATCACTGCCTGATCGGGGGTTAACCAGAGTGGGAATTTCCCCGCAGTATGTTCGATCAGAACGGCCACAAAACGTTCCATGGATCCGAAGGGTGCCCGGTGTATCATCACCGGCTGGTGTTTCTGATTATCCGCCCCGATGTATTCCAGTTCAAATCGCTCCGGAAGGTTGTAG
>CAYRLP010000291.1:2827-4648 GCA_964424935.1 uncultured Bacteroides sp. | reverse complement strand
GGCATAGAGCATGCCTTCTGCCCTGTAGTCCAGCCCGAAAAGGGGTTCTCCTTTCACGATCTTGGGCCCGTCCACATTTTTCCTGGATGTCCCTATAATCTTGAAATCCTTCACATCCTTTAACTCCACTTCCTCGGGGATCGGGATTTGAGCAGCTGCCGAGGCGACTTCCCCGTAACCTGCCTCCTTGCCACTGGATTTATGGTACAGAACGCCAGCCTCCGTGGTAATCTCTTCCGCCGGCACACTCCATTTCTGTGCGGCTGCTTCCACCAGCATCCTGCGAGCCGAGGCACCAGCCATCCGGAGCCCGTTCCAGCTCGACCGGATGGATTGGCTTCCCCCTGCAAGCTGCCGGGTAAATACCTTCGTATTCAGAGGAGCCTGCTCCACGATTACATGTTTCCAGTCCACATCCAGTTCTTCTGCCACGATCATGGGCATGGAGGTTTTTACATTCTGGCCGATTTCGGGATTGGGTGCCATGATGGTGACCACCCCATTCTCTCCAATTTTAAGATAGCCGTTGATCTCGAACCATTCATCGGGAATGGCCAATCCTTTGGAAGCATCCGTACTGCAGGCAGTTGCCAGCGTGCTGAATCCAATCATCAATCCGCCCCCTGCCAGTAGCGAACTTCTCAGGAAGTCACGCCTGTTATATTTCGTCTTTACCGTTGTCATCTTTTCTGATTTTTGTTGATAGATCCCTAGGAATTAGCTGCTGTTTTGATGGCAGCCTTGATCCGGGTATAGGTCCCGCAGCGGCAGATATTGCCGTTCATGGCTGTCTCTATCTCCTCATCACTCGGATGGGGATTTGTCTTCAGAAATCCAGCCGCATTCATAATCTGCCCGGACTGGCAATACCCGCACTGGGGAACATCGTGTTCGATCCACGCTTCCTGAAGGGGGTGGTCGCCGTTTTCAGAAAGGCCTTCAATGGTTGTGATCTCTTTATCGCCCACATCCGAAACAAAGGTGATGCAAGACCTTACTGCCATGTCGTCCAGGAGAATGGTGCAGGCCCCGCACTGGGCGATCCCGCAGCCGTACTTGGTTCCCACCAGATTCAGGTGATCCCTAAGCACCCATAACATCGGTGTGGAAGGATCCACATCCACCTGAACCTCTTTTCGGTTGACTTTTAAATTAAAAACTGCCATTACTTTTTATTTATGAAATTTTTATCTCTCGAATGCCTTAAGTAATGTTCAGATAACAAACAAGAAGCGAGTGAGTTCATTTCACCTTCCATGTTCCTTAATTTCAGAAGCAGGCTCATCCAAAGCAGGCTTTTGTGGTTTTTGCTACAGAAAATCTTAATTTGCTGATGTAATCTGATACCCGGAACTAAATCACGTGCACAATGAAAAACCGAAGCTACTTCGCCATCCTTCCACTTCTGCTGCTACTCTTCAGTTGCACCGGAAAAAACAAGGAAGCCTATGTGGAGGGGCTGTTATACCTCGACGGAAAGCCGGTGCGAATAGAGATAAAGGACGGGGAAATAAGCCGGGTCAGGCATCTTGTTTCCAGCTCCGCATTTCCGGAGGTTTACGTGGCTCCCGGACTCATTGATATCCAGATAAACGGCTACGCGGGGGTTGATTTTTCCGACCAGCAGCTGACCCGGGAGCAAATGCGCCATACGACCTCCGCCCTGTGGGAGGCGGGGATCACTACTTATCTTCCTACTGTGATTACCCGTGATCAGGAGCGCCTGAAAAAGAGTTTCTCCCTGCTTTCGGAAATGCTTAACGACACGCTGATCGGAGCCTCCATCCCCGGGTTCCACCTGGAGGGGCCATACATTTCGCC
>CAYRLP010000291.1:0-2817 GCA_964424935.1 uncultured Bacteroides sp. | reverse complement strand
GTATCGTGGTGCCCATCCGGAACAGTATGTGCGGCCGCCCGACTGGGAGGAATTTATGAGCATGCAGGAGGCAGCCGGAGGAGCGATCCGGCTGATTGCCCTGGCCCCTGAGACAGAGGGGGCCCTGCCGTTTATCAGTAAGTGCAGGGATCAGGGAGTGGTGGTCTCCCTGGCCCATCACAACGCGGGACCTGAAATCATTCAGCAGGCCGTAGAGGCCGGCGCCACCCTGTCCGGCCACCTGGGAAACGGTTGCGCCAATGAGATCAATCGCCATCACAACCCGCTCTGGCCCCAGCTGGCCAACGACGGACTCTCCATCAGCATCATCACCGACGGGGCACACCTGACCAGGGAGGAGGTGCGGACCTTCTATAAGGTAAAAGGTCCGGGAAAAACCATTCTTGTGTCTGACGCTCTCTCTTTTGCAGGATTACCACCCGGAATTTATGAGAAAGACGGTGTGATCTATGAACTGACCCCCGAGGTAGTTAAGTTTCCGTCCGAGAATGTGCTGGCGGGTGCTGTGCAGCCGGTTAGCAAATGCCTCACTAATGCCATGCGCTTCACGGGGTGCTCGCTTTCGGAGGCCATCCGGATGGCCAGTACAAACCCGGCACGTTTGATGGGACTGGACCAGCTGGGTGAGATCGGTCCGGGCAAAAGGGCCGACCTGATCCTGTTCACCATGGAGGATGGAGAGATGGTCATCCAGCGCACCCTGGTGGCCGGAAAAGAGGTCTATGCAAAAGAATAAACCTGCATGGAGAAGAAGAAGTTCTTAAAGCGGGTACTTCTGGGACTGACCGCAATCGGGCCCGGGCTGTTCCTCATCGGGTACAATATCGGAACCGGCAGCATCACCACCATGGCCAAAACAGGTGCCGAGCACGGGATGACTCTCACCTGGGCCCTGGTACTCTCCTGCATCTTCACCTATGTGCTGATGGTGGCCTACGGCAAAACCACCATTGTTTCGGGCAGGACGGCGCTCGCCACCATCAAATCGCAATTCAGGGGTGGGGTGATCCTCGCCATCTACATCCTGATTGCCCTGGTCACCGGTGAACTGCTTGCGCTGATGGGCATTTTCGGCATAGTCACGGACCTGATCAAGGAGGCATCCAGGCTCCTGTTCGGAGGAAGCGGATGGGATACACTGGCCATCACCGTGGTGCTGGTGATCGCACTTTACGCCCTGTTATGGTTCGGCAGGTACCAGGTGTTTGAAAAGTTTCTGATCAGCCTGGTCATCCTTATGGGTATCTGTTTCATCATCGTGTTCTTCATGCTCAAACCCAGCCTGTCCTCCATAGCCTCCGGGCTGGTTCCCAGCATCCCTAAGAGTGAAGGAACATTGCGCCTGATCGCTGCCATCACGGGAACTACCTGCTCGGCGGCCGTATTTATCATGCGGAGCACCGTGGTGGCCGAAAAGGGCTGGACCATGGACCAGTTGAAACTGGAAAAAAAGGACTCGGCGGTCTCGGCCTCCATGATGTTTTTCCTGAGCCTGGTCATCATGGCCGTATCGGCAGGCACCCTGCATGTGATGGGAATGAAATTGAACACGACCGTGGAAATGATCAGTCTCTTTGAACCCCTGGGTGGCAAGATCGCTGCCTTTATCCTGATTCTGGGGATCGTGGGTGCCGGGATCTCCTCCATCTTCCCCATCATCCTGATCGCCCCCTGGCTCATCTCGGACTACAGCGGCAGGCCAAGGAACATCCGCTCCCCCATGTACCGGATCCTGGGAGGTGTGGGGGTGCTCTTCGGGTTCGGGATGCAGTTCATTCCGACCACCCCTCCCCTGCTGATGGTCTTCTCCCAGGCCTTCCAGGCCCTGATCCTGCCGGCAGTGGCCATCCCTGTCTTTTTCCTGATCAACCGGAAATCTCTTATGAAGGATTACGTCGCAGGTACTCTGATGAACATAAGCCTGATCGTGGTCATCCTTTACAGCCTGCTTACCAGCTATTTTGCCATCGCCGATTTTTTCTGATATGAATCACCCGAAAACAATTCCAGCAGCCTTCTGGCCCGTCATTCTGTGTGTACTCATCCTGTGGCCGGGTTGTGGCCCAAAGTCATTAGATATCTATGTCTCACCGGACGGGAGCGATACGGCTGCGGGGACCCGGCGGGCTCCTGTACAAAGTCTGCAGCATGCAGCTGATCTGGCTGCCACAAAGGCCGGACAGGTACCGGTCACAATCCATTTGGACGGGGGGACCTATATACTAACGGAGTCCCTGAAACTGGGACCTAGTGAAAGCGGGACTGCTTCTGCCCCGGTTCGCTGGAAAGCCCAGCGCAGGGAGAGTCCGGTTATCAGTGGGGGGATTTCAGTTGAATCATGGATCCAGGAAGAGGACGGATGCTGGTCCGCCCCCCTGCCTGCCACATACAGGGGTAGCTTCAGGTCCTTGTATATAAATGGAAGAAGAGCTATCCGGGCACGTCACCCCAACGAAGGCTACCTTCGGGTCCGGAAAGCCGGTGAGGATAATCGGACCAATTTTCAATTCGGTGAAGAAGATATTCCCGAGATCCGGAATACAGCAGGCATGGAACTGATCCTGCTGCATGACTGGTCGGTGACCCGCATCCCGGTCCGGTCCGTTGATCGCCTGACCGGGCAGCTTACGGCGGTGGATTCCATTGGTGCGCGGCTTTCCTTCTTTACCCTGACGCATTGGGAAGATCATCCCCGCTACTACCTGGAGAATGTGAGAGAATTCTGCGATCAGCCCGGGGAGTGGTATGCGGATTTCCAGTCCGGGAAAATCTTCTACCGACCCCTGCCCGGTGAGC
>CAYRLP010000290.1:0-4649 GCA_964424935.1 uncultured Bacteroides sp. | reverse complement strand
ATTTTCGGGATAGGCATACCAGGTGAACCACTCCAGCTCGCCGAGCCAGCCATAGTCCTCCACCCGGACATGCTGATCGGTGTATGGTTCGGCCGTGGAGACATTGCAGGCATATCTGGAATCCATGTCCTCCAGCAGTTCCATCCCGTACCGCATGGCCTCGGAATGGGATTCCCCGGGAAACGCAACCATCATCTTTTTGACCTCGGCAATATATTGCGAAGGGATATTTTCAAAATCGTCCACTGCGCGATGGTCCACAATGAGCTGAGCCCTTGCATGCCCCGTCAGCAGCGCCAGAACAAGGAGAAGGATATTTCGTTGCATATGATTTTTATTTCGAAGTTATACAAAAATAAACAATGAAATTGCCCCAGTGTTCACCGGTTTACCGGAGGGAAATTTCACGATTGATATAGCTGATAATTTCGTCTGTGAATACCAGGGCTCCGTCACGCATCAGGTGGGTTTCGTCATTAAAATAATCTTCGTCCCGGTAGATAGGATTTTCCCGGTTGTAGACATAATATTTAACACCATCCCCGGCCAGTTCCCTGATCCTTTTCTCAAAGCTAAGGCTGTGAGTCTGAAAAATGGGAGGGAATACCAGGACGAGCTGGATGTCATGGTCACGGCAGATATCCAGGATCCCCTGGAAGGCCGCAACTTTTTCAGGGATCTCCTTCTCCACCGAATAGATCCGGTCCTTCGTTCCATATTCCAGGATCATATCCTCGCGTTTCCAGGATACCGGCATGGACCCGCAGGCGATCATGGTATCCATAGGGGTGAAGTGCTTCTGTCTCAGATCAAAATTGTATTTGGTCAGGCGCTGCAGGACCAGGAAGGACGAGAAAAACGGAGGGGTGTTCTCCTGCCGGGCCAGTTCCTTCCAGATCGGTTTATACTGGACCAGCGGATAGAGCCTGTCTTTCCGGAAGATCAGCGGACCGTGAAAGTGAAGTTCATAGTCGTCGTCCACCATCAGCAGAATCACCTGGGGCGCCTGGTTGTATTCGACCAGGGTCTTCAGGACAAATTCGTGGAACTCCACGTTGGACCCGGGGTAGCACAGGTTGTAGGTGGAATGTCCCGTGGCTTCCTCAACTTTGTAGGCCAGGATATCCCGGCTTCCCGTGGAAGAGCCCGCAAAGATGATGTCCTTGTTGATCTCGCCCCGGACCAGGTACTCCAGCCGCTTGTCCACTTCCGTCTCCGCCGAACGCCTGGCCACCAGGATAAAGAGCTTGTCGTATATCAGAAAGATCGCTGCAAACAACAGCAGCCGTATTGCAAATTTCTTCATCAGAATTGGAAATAAATGAACTGTTGTACATCCCGGTTGAACACGATCACCACGGTCAGGATCAGCAGATAGAAGCCCCAACGGATGGCCACGTGCACTGGCTTTTTGCCGAGCCAGAACTGTTCCAGCCGCATAAAGACCTTCCCGAAATCATTCTCCAGGATTTCAAAGGCCATCAGGATCACCACAAAGAACATCACCAGGAGGAAAATCTCATTCCGGATACCCATGGGAATAATCATGTCCACCGGAAGGAGTTTGGCAAAGAAGAGGCCCACCGAATGCAGGTCAGGGGCAAAAAAGAAGACCAGGGAGACCCCGTAGAACAGGTAGGTCAGGATCCTGCCCATCAGGATCCGTGGAACCTTAGGCATTTTGGAAAACACCTTGTTCCTCCACCTTTTGGTGTTATATTCGTAATAAAGGGCCAGGGCCTGAAGGACTCCCAGCAGCATAAAGGTCCATCCGGCCCCGTGCCAGATCCCGAAAAGGAGCCAGGTGACAAACATGGCGAAGGTGGTGGCATTTTTTCCCCATTTGCGGTACCTGAAAAAGATGCGCATATACAGATAATCATGGAACCAGGAAGCCAGGGAGATGTGGAAACGTTTCCAGAAATCGGTGATCGTCTCCGCCAGGAAGGGCTTCCGGAAATTGGGCCTCAGCTCCAGCCCGAAGGTACGCGCCACCCCGAAGGCAATGTCGGTATACCCGTAAAAGTCAAAATAGAGATAGATCGGCTGGATCAGGAAAACGATCAGCAGGGAGGTGGTGTCAGCCGAATCCAGGTCCGCATAGGCCCCCAGGACCACCGGGGCCAGCTGGTTGGCAATGGCCACTTTCTTGAAAAGACCCACTAGAATCAGCCGCAGGCCGTCAATTACCTTCTCTTCACTGAATATCTTTTCTTCCTTGAGCTGGGGCAGGAAATGGTTGGACCGGTCCACCGGTCCCGACAGGAAACGGGGATAGAAGATCAGGTATAGCAGGTACTGGTTGAAACTCTTCTCCGGCTTCTCCCATCCCATCTTCAGGTTCACCAGGTACCCGATCCCCTGCATGGTGAAAAAGGAGACCCCGACCGGGATGATGATCCGCGAGATGATAGTCAGGTCCAGGTTCACATGAAGCAGATGGAACAGGGGATTCAGGGTGAAACTCACATACTTGAGAAGCACCAGCTGGGTGATGTTGAAGACCAGTCCCGTTATGAACCAGGCTTTCTTGGAGCCGGAGTCCGGGATCTTCAGACCGATGTAGTAATTGAGCAGGGCATAGGCCAGCACATAGCCCAGCAGTTCGTAACTGTAGGTGGCAATGAAGCCGCAGCTGAGCAGGGTCAGAAATAGGGCCCTGTACCGGTGGTTCAGCAGGTAATAGATGAACACCGATAGAATCGTCAGGATAATGAAATAAAGTGATGTTATCTGCATGGCATCTCTTCCCGATCGGGTATCTGTGGTTTATGATTCGTGGTTCATTTGCATCCGAAAATACGCATACAATACGGTTTGCATAGCCCTTTGTTTGGCAAATTTGACAAAAAGTGCAGGATTGCAGATTTGTTGTTCCAGACGTTCATCCCGCCATTGACTCCATTTGTCAAAATTCATGCATACTTGCCGGCCATTTATTTTCGTTCTTGTTAACACAACCAGTTCTTTTTTGTAATTACATTTACGAATAACACGATCAAGGTATGAACAGAATATCGGTTACCCTGCTCCTTCTACTCGGCATTTGGACCCTTTCCCACGGACAGGGAGGGGATTATTTTGTGGCTCCACCCGATCATCCGGAAACCCCCGGGGACGACCTGCGCGGAAACGGCAGTTATAACAAACCCTGGGCCACTTTCCAGAGGGCTTTCGAGATGGCCCATCCCGGGGACACGATCTATTTCCGGGGAGGGATCTATCGTTCCACGGAACCGAGTGTCATCGATCCCTACGGCGATTTCCCCGTCGGATACAGTGGCAGGGCCGGTAATCCCATCTGCTATTTCGGGTATCCCCCGGACGTGCTGGACGGCAATATGCCCATCCTGGACTGCAGCCTGCACTGCTCCAGCATTCCCCCGAATCCTTTCGGGGGCATCTACAACAGTGCCATCAGTATCAGCATGGCGGAGTACATACATTTCAAGGATATGGAGGTGCGGAACGTGTTCCAGTGTGACTCTACGGTCGACGGGGCCATTTCTGCCGGTGACTGTGCCAACCTGACCTTTGAGCACATCATTGTGCACAATGTGGGGCAGCGTGGTTACTGGATCCAGGGCGGGGCCTGGAGCCAGTTCACGGACGAGGAGCCTTCTCCCTTTGAGTACGACACCACCAGGTGGATCAACTGCGACACCTATGACCTGTGCGACACCCTGGTGTCCAATATGGGAAATGCGGCGGATGCATGGAAAACCATCCACTACAAGGGGAACTATGTCTCCTGGGAAGGATGCCGGGCCTGGAACTTCACCGACGACGGCTGGGATCCCACCCCCATTAACGGGGCCGTCCGTGTGTTCCGGAACTGCTGGTCCATGGCCGGGGATAAGTACTCGGACATTGACCCGGAAGGGGACGGCGTGGAGAAGAACGGGTTCAAGATCAACGGACTGACAGACTATCCTTCGGTCAATTACCCTACCATCATCATGAGTGGTTGCGTGGCCGCTTTCAATATCCGGGGATTCTATGAACTGGGCTACAAGCACAACGGGATCTACGATAACAATACCGCTTACAAGAACGAGATCGGCTATGCAGCGGCCTATGCGGAACCGGGTTATCCCCGCACTTCCATCTACCGGAACAACATTGTCTATGCCAGCACCGGAAAGGATCCCGGACTGGGCGAGCCCTACGAGGTGGCATTGATGGGTGATGCCTATACGGAGCATCACAACACCTGGGACTGGGATCCGGAATATCCTTACTTCGTTATGACCGACACTGTAACAGTCACCAATGCAGATTTTCTGCTGACGGATCCCACTGCCGTATTTGCCCAGCTGACCGCCCCGCGGAAACCGGATGGATCCCTGCCCGACATCCAGGCCCTGCACCTGGTCTCCGGAAGCGATCTGATCGATGCCGGTGCCGACGTGGGCCTGGCCTTCAACGGGCAGGCCCCCGACATCGGGGCCTTTGAATTCGGATCGGATCCGGGAACCGGGAACAGGTATCCGACGGTGACCATCACCTCCCCGGCCGACGGAAGTATCTTTCCGGTTTCATCGGACATTCCCGTTACTGCACAGGCCACGGATCCCGACGGATCTGTCACGCGCGTGGAATTCTATGTTCAGGGGACGGTGAAGATCGGGGAAGCCACTTCCCCGCCC
>CAYRLP010000289.1:0-4655 GCA_964424935.1 uncultured Bacteroides sp. | reverse complement strand
GTATTTTCGTGCTGGATACCACCGGGAACAACCAGCATCGGCAAATCATCGATGTGGGGGGTTTTTCGGCCGGGTTGGATATTGATAAAGAAGCCTGTCTCTATTACGGCACCTCTTCAGGCGGGGGGACCGATGCCCTGTACCGCTGGGACTCCCTGTTGCTTCAACTGGTTATCGAGGATCCACTCAGGCCTTTACTGCAACTTTCCAGCGGGATGAAATTGACCGATCTGCCTGCCGGGGCCTATGATTGTGAAGTGGATGAAGGGGGGAATGTGCTTTTTACCATGAACAGCTACGGGGGCACCCAGGTAGTGGGAAGATGGGATGAAAATGAAGGAGACGGAGTACATATCGATACCCTGGCCACGGCTTCAGGGGAGTGGGACTGGCTTGGAATCATCAAGTCAAAAGGGAATATCTCCCTCACAGAACCGGGAAATCTGCTCGTTACCTATTCCTTTGGCCAGCCCCTGGTACAACTGACCCGTCTGAATACGGCAGGAATGGGTTATGAAAGAACAGGGGAGTTGCTGCTTTATCCCAACCCCTCCACAGGATCCGTGACAATCCGGACCGAATTCCCGGACAGAATGGAGGTTCAACTCTTTACACTGCAGGGTTCGCTGGTTTCCACGTGGAGGGATCTGGAACCAGGAACCACTATAGATATCTCAGGTCAGCCCTCAGGTTCCTACCTCCTGAAAGTAACCTGCCCGGCTGGGAGTGTAAGCCACATCATTCAAAAACTCTGAAGCTTTGAAACGGAGTTTGCTCATCACCGCGCTTATCCTGTGGAGCTTTTCCCCTTCAGAAGCCCAGTATATTTCCGAAGTCATGGAATATAAACCGGCACCCGGACAACTGATCAATGAGTCCCCCTGGGGAACACCCGGCGGGGTAAGTTCCCTGGTAGGGGGTCTTCATGGTTCGGTCAGCCTGGGAGCATTCGGGGGATATGTGGTTTTCCGCTTCGAGCAGGCTGTGGAGAATGATCCCCAGAATCCTTACGGGGTGGATTTCTGCATTTTCGGGAATCCCATGCCCGGCTGGTCCGAACCGGGTGTAGTCTGGGTAATGGAAGATGAAAATCTGAACGGGGAGGCCGATGATACCTGGTATGAACTAGCCGGTAGCGATTACTGGTTCACTTCCACGAAAAAAGGGTACGGGGTGACCTATACCAACCCGGGGGGAACCCAGGCCATGGATGTTCCCTGGGAGGATCAGTCGGGGGACCGGGGCGTCATTCAGGCCAACACCGCGCATACCCAACCCTATTACCCCCTGCAGGACTCCTTCCCGTCCATTGACCCGGATCATTATACACTGGAAGGAACATGCCTGAAGGGCCAGGTGGTGGAGGAGCTCTCGGGAATCAGTTCGGTTCGCCGGGCCTTCGGGTATGCGGACAACCGGCTTCCCGGACCCACCCCATACACCCTTCCAGATAATCCCTATACCGATTCAACGGAGTACTCGGGGGGAGATGCGTTTGATATCGGATGGGCCGTGGATTCGGATGGTAACTACGTTGAACTGGACAGGGTCCACTTCATAAAAGTGCAGAGCGGGATGCTGGCCCAGGGAGGGTGGCTGGGAGAAGTATCCACCGAGTTGACAGGAGCGGTGGACGTGGCTCCCGATCCATCTATCTCGGGGGAAACAGAAAGGATTGTCATTGCAGATCTGCCCCCCGTGCTGGAGACTGAAAAATACCAGCTTGAGGTAAAGGTGTTTCAGAACGGACGCCTGCTGCTTGACCGGGCAGTGGAATGGACAACCAGCAGGTCCGGAGCCACGGTAAATGAGGATCACCTTCTGCAGGTCACCGAAGAGGGTCCCCTTACCCTTACGGCAGCCCTGGCAGACCGTCCGGAGATCCAGGCAACAGTATCCACCAAGATTCAATGGGACAGGACCGCCATGGATGTTCGTGATGGCAGTGGTCGTCCCTTGCTCTATCCCAACCCCGCTACCGCTTCCTTCCGGGTCGTGGGAATCCGGAACAGTATCCTGTCAGTGTATGATTCTTCAGGCAAGGCACTGATGCGTGTGGAGCATTATATGGAGGGGGATGCCGTGGATATCCATTCCTATCCTCCCGGGATTTACCTGGTCAGGTTGGAGCGATCCGGATCCATTCACTGGTTTAAGCTGATCAAAAAAGGATATGCCCGTTAGGAAAATTATAGGCATGGTACTTTGTATGAGCGCTGCGCCGCTCATGGGGCAGGGTATGACCGATACCGTATTCCATATCCGTGGGGTACGCATTGAGGCAAAGCAGCTGTTTGTGAAAGAAGAGGCCGGTATGAAACAGACCAGGGTGGACAGTACCGTTTTGCAGAACAAAAGTCATCTGTCCCTGTCGGAGATCCTTTCGGAAAACACTTCGGTGTTCATCAAGAACAACGGACGTGGCGCACTGGCCACCGCCTCCTTCCGGGGAACTTCACCGTCACATACCCAGGTAAACTGGAACGGGATCCATATCAACAGTCCCATGGCAGGGATGGTGGATTTCTCCCTGATCCCGGCTTATATCATCGATGAACTTACCCTGATGCACAGTTCCGCATCGCTGGCAGACGGTAGCGGTGGCATCGGGGGATCCATCCACATCAACAATTTACCGCAGTGGGAAAAAAGAAATTCGCTGTCCTACCTGCAGGGGATCGGAAGCTACCGCACCCTGGATGAATTCTTGAAGCTGGGTGTGGGAAACAAAAAGATACAGAGCAAGACCCGCATCTATCATACCTATTCACGGAACAATTACCTTTTTGTGAATAAAGGGATAGCAACCATTGATCCGGTTTCAGGGAGCATCACCCATCCGGTGGATACCAACGATCATGCAGCCTATTTACGGTACGGTCTGCTTCAGGAAATTTATTTCAGGCCTGCTGACAAACATGTGGGTTCAGTGAAGTACTGGGGACAGTACGCCAGCCGGACCATACCCAGGCCAACCAGTTACGAGGGACCGGATCAGTCGAACCTGAACAAGCAGCTGGACCGCGATCACAGGCTGGTCGCTGACTGGAAATACTATGGGCCATCCGGTAAACTGCTGCTTCGTACCGGCTATTCAGAAAAAAGAGTTGACTACCGATTGATGAACCAGGTGCCCGGACTGGGTGTCATTCCGGCCATATGGTCGGAAAGCAGGCAGCAAAGCCTTTACAATACACTGGATTATTCAGGAGGAAGGGAAGAAGACCTTTCCTGGGAAGCGGCGGTTGGCATGAATCATCACCGCGTTGGCACATCGGATTCTGTTTCAGGTGAAGGTTACAGGGGACATCGAAACGAAATCTCTGGCCTGCTTGCCCTGCGGAAAAGTTTCGGTGAACGCCTGAACCTGAACCTGATGTTAAGGCAGGAATGGGTGGACGGGGAACGGATGCCGCTGATCCCCTATTTAGGGGCGGATGTGCGACCTATCCCCGGTAGGGACCTGATCCTTAAAGGGAATATCGCCAGGAACTACCACCTGCCCTCGCTCAATGATCTCTACTGGCAGCCCGGCGGCAATCCCGACCTGCTGCCCGAGGAAGGACTTACGGTGGAAGCCGGCATTGTTCACCGGCAGGTAATAGGCAAGCAGCTGCTGAAAACGGAAGTAACCCTTTATCATTCCCGGATAAACAACTGGATCCTCTGGATCCCTTCTTACAGGGGATTCTGGGAACCACGCAATATCCGGCGCGTCATCTCAAAGGGGCTTGAATACAATCTTCAGATTCAGGGAAGCCTGTGGGAGCTGTCCTACCGGCTGTCAGGAACTTATGCCTTCACCCGGGCCATAAATGAAGGGGATCCTCTCATCTGGAGTGATGAATCCTACGGAAAGCAGTTGGTCTATATTCCCCTGCATTCGGGGAATCTGTTGGCAACTGTCAGCTGGGGCCCGTTTTTTATGGCCTATCAGTACAATGCCTACAGCGAACGGTTCACCACCTCGAGCAATGATGTAACCCGTCGTGACCGGCTCTATCCCTATTTAATGAATGATATCTCAGCCGGCGGCCGGGTTCGCCTGAAACCCCTTGATCTCTCCCTGGAACTGAAGGTGTATAACCTCTTTAATGAATCCTATCACACCATCCTGTACCGGCCCATGCCGGGAAGAAATTATCAGCTGGTCCTGAAGATCCAAATCTGATTACTGCATGAAACGAAGATGGATATTCCCTGGATTTGCCTTGTTGCTCTCTTTCGCCGGATGCATGAAAGATGACCTGCTGTGGGATTTGAAATCCCCTTTGCCACCTGGTTCCGGTCCGGGAATCTTCGTGGTTAATGAGGGAAATTTTATGTACGGCAACGCCTCTCTGACCTATTATGATCTGGATAGCAGGGAGGTGAAAGAGGATGTGTTCTTTCTGACCAACGGGCTGCCCCTGGGTGACGTGGCAAATTCCATGACTATCCGTGACAGTCTGGGTTACGTGGTGGTCAATAACAGCGGCAGGATATATATCATTCATACCGGCACCTTTGAGGTGAAGGGAAAAATCACGGGTCTCACTTCTCCCCGGTACATACATTTTATCAGTGATACCAAAGCGTATGTCAGCGATCTGTATGCCAGGTCCATAGCGATCGTGAATCCGGAAAGCAGGGAGGTTACGGGATCCATACAGACG
>CAYRLP010000288.1:0-4656 GCA_964424935.1 uncultured Bacteroides sp. | reverse complement strand
CCCTGGAGGGGTATGCCATTACCAACATTAAGATCGACGGTGTGGAGCATGAGTTTTCCACTATCACCGGCGTCATCGAGGATCTTACGGAAATTATTCTGAACCTGAAGCAGATACGCTTCAAGAAACAGATCGATGATGTGAACGATGAAAAGGTTGTCGTCACCATCACCGGTCAGGAAGAGTTTAAAGCAGGGGATCTGCAGCGTTTCCTCAGCGGATTTAAAGTGCTGAATCCCGAACTGGTGATCTGCCATATGGAGAAGGATGTGAAACTGCAGATGGAGATTGCCGTCAATAAGGGACGCGGTTATGTTCCCGCTGAAGAGAATAAGCCGGCGGAGGCAGAATTCGGACTGATCGCCGTGGATTCTATCTACACGCCCATTAAGAATGTGCGATACGAGATAGAGAACTACCGGGTAGAACAGAAAACCGACTACGAGAAACTGGTGCTGGAGATCAACACCGATGGTTCAATCCATCCCAAGGAGGCCCTGAAAGAGGCTGCGAAGATACTGATCTATCACTTCATGCTTTTCTCCGATGAGAAGATCACCCTTGATACCGATGAGAAATTCGCCAACGAGGAGTTCGATGAAGAGGTGCTGCATATGCGCCAGTTGCTGAAAGCCAAGCTGGTGGATCTGGATCTGTCGGTCAGGGCACTGAATTGCCTGAAGGCAGCCGAGGTGGATACCCTGGGCGACCTGGTGAAATTCAACAAGAACGATCTGCTGAAATTCAGGAACTTCGGTAAGAAGTCACTCACGGAGCTGGAAGAACTCCTGGTGAACATGAACCTGACCTTCGGCATGGATACAAGTAAATACAAACTGGACAAGGATTAATTGCAATGAGACATAAGAAGAGTTTTAATCACTTATCGAGGACGAGTGGGCACCGCAAAGCCATGTTGTCCAATATGGCCAGTTCGCTGATCATGCACAAGCGGATCGAGACCACGACAGCCAAGGCCAAGGCGCTCAAACGTTATATTGAACCGCTGATCACACGGAGCAAGGATGATACCACCCACTCACGGCGGGTCGTATTCAGCTATCTGCAGGACAAAGAAGCCGTTACGGAACTGTTCCGCGACGTCGCTTCCAAAGTAGCCGACCGTCCGGGCGGATATACAAGGATCATCAAGATGGGTCACCGCGTGGGCGACAATGCAGATATGTGTTTGATCGAGCTGGTGGACTTCAATGAAAACCTGCTTTCAGAGAAAGCCGCCAGCAGGAAGTCAGCAGGCCGCCGTCGCCGCGGTTCCAAGAAGAAAGTTGAAGGGGCCCCTGCTGCAGCATTGGATACGGCCGTAGCCGAAGAGGTGCAGGAAGAGGTTCAGGAAGAGGTTCAGGAAGAGGTTCAGGAAGAGACAGCTGAAGTAGCTGAGGAGACTGTAGCGGAAGAGGCTGTCGCAGAGGAGGCTCCCGCAGAGGAAGTTGTAGCTGAAGAAGCTCCCGCAGAGGAAGTTGTAGCTGAGGAGGCTCCTGCAGAGGAAGCTGTGGCTGAGGAACCCGAGGTTGAGGCTACTGCAGAAGAAGAAGTTATGGCTGAGGAGGCCGCTGCAGAGGAAGCCGTGACCGAGGAACCCGAGGTGGAGGCTCCCAAGGATGAGGCTTCGGCTGCCGAAGAACCCAAGGAAGAGGAATCGGACGAAGATGAAACGAAAAAAGATGCATAAAATTAACGTGAGATCTTTTTCATAATATCAGGGATGGAGTAGCTTTATACTCTATCCCTTTTTTGTTTTCACCGGGATGCTTCCTCGCGAAGTGCTAATTTTGCTTCGCAAAAAGATGCCAGTTCACTTCCTAAGCATCCCGTCGAACAAGAGAAGGAATAAATATTAAACTATTAAAATTTTAATGATCATGGGACAAATTATTGATATTCATGCACGTGAGATTCTTGACTCACGTGGGAACCCAACCGTGGAAGTAGAAGTGACCCTGGCCAGCGGATTTGTAGGTCGTGCCGCGGTTCCCTCCGGAGCTTCCACCGGAGAAAACGAAGCACTGGAGCTGAGGGACGGTGACAAGGAGCGCTATCTGGGAAAAGGTGTGCTGAAGGCTGTTGACAATATTAATAAAGTGATTGCCAAGGAACTGATTGGCATGGATGCCATGGAGCAGGTAGAAATCGACCAGAAGATGATTGCCCTGGACGGGACCAAAACCAAAAGCAAACTGGGAGCAAACGCCATGCTCGGGGTGTCCCTTGCGGTTGCCAAGGCGGCGGCCATGTACCACGACATGCCCCTCTATCGCTACATTGGCGGAACCAATGCCAAGCATGTGCCCATACCCATGATGAATATTATCAATGGCGGATCGCACTCCGATGCGCCCATTGCCTTCCAGGAATTCATGATTCGCCCCGTAGGGGCCAAATCCTTCAGGGAAGGTCTGAGGATGGGTGCCGAGGTTTTCCATGCCCTTAAAAAAGTATTGAAAGGCAGGGGATTAAGTACCGCCGTTGGCGATGAGGGCGGATTTGCACCCAACCTGGAAGGCACCGAAGATGCACTGGACAGCATCCTCAAGGCCATTGAAACGGCAGGATACGAGCCCGGAAAGGATGTTACCATTGCACTAGACTGTGCTGCCTCGGAATTCTATGTAAATGGCGTGTATGACTACTCCAAGTTTGAAGGTGAGGGAGGAGCCAAGCGTAATGCTGAGGAGCAGGCAGCGTACCTGTCGGAATTGCTCGACAAATATCCCATCGACTCCATTGAAGATGGCATGGATGAGTCGGACTGGGACGGATGGGTGATTCAGAAAAAACTGATCGGGGACCGCTGCCAGCTGGTGGGGGATGACCTGTTTGTTACCAACGTGGAATATCTTTCCAAAGGGATTGAGCTGGATTGTGCCAACTCCATCCTGATCAAGCTGAACCAGATCGGAACTCTTACCGAAACCATGAATTGCGTTGAGATGGCGCACAGGGCAAAATACACGACGGTTATTTCACACCGTTCCGGGGAGACCGAGGATTCAACCATTGCTGACTTTGCAGTGGCTGTCAACTCAGGCCAGATCAAGACCGGTTCGCTGAGCCGTTCAGACAGGATCGCCAAATACAACCAGCTGCTCCGGATTGAAGAGGAACTGGGTTCAACGGCTATCTACGGGTACTGATCCCAAAGGACATGAAACGTTTGAAGGGGCTGTCTCTCAGGGGGCGGCCCTTTTACTTTTTCAGGAGGTCGGTAAGGAATTCCCGGATCAGCTCTGCATGTTTCCCGGGATTGTCCAGCCAGGGCAGGTGACCGGCATGTTCAAATTCAATGAGTGTTGCATGCTGCACTTTGTCCGTGATCCGTTTCGCAACGTCGCTTCCGGCAAACGCATCATCCTTTCCCCAGAGCCACAGTGTCTTGTTTCCCAGTTTTTCGATCTCACTGTCATGGAGGATGAACTCGGGATTCTGTTTCCCTTTCCGGACCACCTTGCTGATGATATCGAACTCATGCTTGATGGTGTCCGTATTGTTCCAGAGGCTCACATACCATTCCATGAAAAAATCCGCAATCTTTCCCTGCTCGATGGAATGGGTATGCCCGATCTCTTTCATGGTTTTCTGTGAACTGGAAACCGAACCCGGGAATTTGGGGATCAGCCATTTCAGAACCGGATTCCCCAGGGACTTCATAAATGACGGCACGGTGGAACCTTCCACCAGGGCCGGGGCTCCCTCCAGAATTACTTTATTCACTTTTTCCGGCCTTTTCAGGGCATATTTTATGGCCCAGTACCCGCCAAAGGAGCTGGCCAGGAAATTGCTCTTTTCCAGGTCAAAGTGTGTCAGTACCACATCGATCACCGAAACAATCAGATCTTCCAGCTTTTCACGTGTGATCCCGCCGTAGCTGTATGCCCCGCTCAGTCCGCAGCCGGGACGGTCCAGGATCAGGCACCGGAAGGAGGGCAGGAGGGATGCAAGCTCCAGCCAGGTGGACCCGGCATTGGGACCGCCGTGGATAAGAAGCAGCGGATCCCCGGTTCCGGTCTCCTGCACACGAACCCGGGTGCCGTGCCCGTTCACCGGAATGAAGTGCTCTTTGCGCTTAAGATCGAATTTCTCCAGGATGCCTTCCTCGCTGAGCCGGTAGGCATCAATCTTATTTTGTTTCATGGTACATGGTCGTTATGGTCACGCATAATTATGAATTATTTGAAAAAGCAGGTGTTAAAGAAATATTAAAATCCTGTTCTCCAAAAACTTATATAGCCTGACAAAGCGACACCTGTCAGGGTTCGTTGCATGCATGCGGGGGAGCCCGGAGGACTTGTATAACATATTGTGCTGTCTGCATATTTATGTTATCTTGTCTAATCCGAATTTCTAAGGTACAACCCTAATTATTTACATTTCGATAAAACCTAAATAGCATGTCAATCTTAAAAGAACGGCTCCACCAAAAAATCGACGAGTGGAGACCAAGAACCAGAACATTGATTAAGGATCATTGTGATGTGGTCATTGACCAGGTAAAAATCGGGCAGGTCATCGGAGGGATGCGAAGCCTGAAATGTCTGGTGACCGACATTTCCTATCTTGACCCTCAGGAAGGGATCAGGTACCGTGGTTATACCCTCCCGGAGGTATTTGCGAAATTACCGAAGGCGCCCGGTGCAGAGA